>CAZRLI010000039.1:0-10345 GCA_964600535.1 uncultured Steroidobacteraceae bacterium
CGTCAGTGACTTCGTCGGCCGGCGGCTCGATTTCTTCGTGACGGGCTGGGGTACGGGCGGCACGCTCACCGGCGCGGGCGAGGTCGTGAAGCTCGCGCGGCCGGAGACCCGGGTCATCGCCGCGGAGCCGGCGGCGGCTGCGCTCCTCTCGGGTGCGGCCTTCACGCCGCACAAGATCCAGGGCTGGACGCCGGACTTCGTGCCCGGCGTGCTCAATCCGAAGGTGCCCGACCGCATCGTGACGGTCACCGACCAGGAAGCCATCGAGGCGGCGCGCGCCCTCGCCCGGAGCGAAGGCATCTTCTGCGGCATCTCCAGTGGCGCGACCTTCGCGGCGGCCGTCAAGGTCGCCGCCGAGGCGCCGCGCGGCAGCACGCTCCTTGCCATGCTGCCCGACACCGCCGAGCGCTATCTGTCCACGCCGCTGTTCGAAGGCATCGCCGAGGGTAGCGATCCGGAGCCATGAGCGCGCGCCAGTACGCGGCGCTGCCCGATCCCTTCCCGATGCACCGCGGCGGCGTGCTGCGAGGCGCGCGCGTCGCATTCGAGACATGGGGAAGCCTCGCGCCGGCCCGTGACAACGCGATCCTGGTCTTCACGGGGTTGTCGCCGTCCGCACACGCGGCGCGCTCGGCGGCCGACGCAACTCCCGGCTGGTGGGACGCGATGATCGGGCCGGGCCTCGCGATCGACACCGATCGCTGGTTCGTGATCGTCGTGAATTCCCTCGGCAGTTGCTTCGGCTCCACCGGGCCCGCGTCCCCCGACCCGGCGACGGGCGAGCGCTACCGGCTATCGTTCCCCGAGCTCGCCATCGAAGACATCGCGCGCGGTGGCCACGAGGTGCTGCGGACGCTCGGCATTGCCCAGGCGCACACGATCCTCGGCCCCTCGCTCGGCGGCATGGTCGTGCTCGCCTTCGCCGCCGCGCACCCGGGCGCGGCGCGGCGGCTCGTCAGCATCAGCGGCAGCGCGGGCGCGACGCCGTTCGCCATTGCGCTGCGCAGCCTGCAGCGCGAAGCCATCCTGCGCGATCCCGCCTGGCGGGACGGGGGCTACGCGCCCGACGCGCCGCCGCGTACCGGGCTGCGCCTCGCGCGCAAGCTCGGCACCATCACCTACCGTTCGGCGGGCGAATGGGCGCAGCGCTTCGGGCGCGATCGCATCGCCGGGGCGCGCGACCCGAACAGCTTCGCCCCCGAATTCGAGATCGAGGGCTACCTCGAGGCACAGGCGGTGAAGTTCGTCGAAGTGTTCGACGCCAACTGCTACCTGTACCTGTCGCGCGCGATGGATCGCTTCGAACTCGCCGATCTCGCGCCGGGCTGCGTCGAGCGGGCGCTCGTCGTCGGGGTCGAAACCGACATCCTCTTTCCGCTCGACGACCAACGCAGGATCGCCGCGCGATTCGAGCAGGCGGGCGTTGCGACGCAGTTCGTCGCGATGCCCTCGATCGAGGGCCACGATGCGTTCCTGGTCGACATCGCGCGCTTCTCCGCGGCCATCGGCAGCTTCCTTCACGCCAGCTGAAGCACTCCTTCATGCGCGTGTCACGCCCGCTTCCCAGAATGCGCGTGAACACATGAGGAGCAAGCCATGTCACAGCAAGTCGCACGCCCGGCTTCGACCACCAGCGCACCGCGCCGGCGGCGAAGCATCTTCCGGTTCCAGTTCTTCGATCGCAGCTACCGGCCCTTTCGCGTGAAGTGAATTATGTCGTGCCGGCACGTGACGCAGTTCACGCGCCGGCACCACTCGTCCCACCGCCCGCGCCTTTGGTCGGGCCGCCCGGCGCACGCCTTGCGGTCACGCCAGACTGCGCCCCATGAAAACGCGTAGTGCGGGCTTCACCCTGATGGAACTGATGATCACGCTGGCGCTTGCCGCGGTCATCCTTTCGATCGGCGCCCCCAGCTTCACCGAATTCCGGCGCAACAACCGGCTCACCAGCGTCGGCAACGAGTTCCTCGGCGCCGTGCAGACCGCGCGCAGCGAGGCCATCAAGCGCCAGGTGCCCGTGGCGGTCTGTCCCTCGGCGAATCCCGGCGACCCGGCGGCCACCTGCTCCGGCGGCGCATTCACCGGCTGGATCGTCTTCGCCGACCCGGACAACAACTGCGTGCGCGACGCCGGCAACCCGGCGATCGAGCCCGTGCTGCGCGTCGGTGACACGATCGACCCGACGCTCAGCACGCGATCGACCGGCATCTGCGCCTCCTTCGGCGGCAACGGCTTCCGGCAGAACATCCCCGGCGTCGCGACGGCCGGGAACACGCTCTTCTGCGACGACCGCGGCAAGGCCTTGCAGGCCGGCACCAACCTGTCGGCCGCGCGTGGCATCGAGGTCGGCCTCACCGGCCGATCGCGCGTGACGCGCGAGAACGAAATCAACGCCGCGCCCTGGACGGCGTGCCCGTGAGGTCCCGCATGAGCCACCACCGCCCAACTACCCAGCGCGGCATCACGATGGTCGAATCGCTGGTCGCGCTCCTCGTGCTCTCGATCGGCCTCCTCGGCATCGCGAGCCTCTACGTGACGAGCCTGCGGACCGGGCGCACCGCGCTCATCCGCACGCAGGCCGTCAGCCTCGTCAGCGATCTCGGCGACCGGATCCGCGCGAACAGCCGCGCCACCCGCTCGCCGGCGGCGGCCTACGACCTCGCGACCTACGGCGGCGCACCCGCCCAGCACGGCTGCGTCGGTGCGGCGAACTGCTCGGCGGACGAGCTCGCCGAGGACGACCTTTCCCACTGGCTCGACAACGTCAACGCGACGCTGCCCGGCCCGGTGGCCCGGGTGGTTGTCACCCCCGGGGCGACCGGTTTCCCCGACCAGTACGACATCCAGCTGACCTGGCAGGAAGCCAGCGAAAGCTTCAACTACCGGGCGAGCACCTTCGTGATCGCGGCAACACCATGAAACGCGACGCCATGAAACGTGAAACGGGCCTCGGCCTGATCGAACTGCTGGTCGCGCTCGCGATCGGCTCGGTACTCATCGTCGGCGCCGTGTACGTCTACTCGCAGAGCCGCAGCACCTATCGCGTCAGCGATGCGGTGTCGCGCCTGCAGGAAGATGCCCGCTACGCGATGTCGGTCATCGAGCCCGACCTGCAGCTCGCGGGCTACTACGGCTTCTCGAATTCACCCGACGATTTCAAGTTCATCAGCGGCGGATCCACGGCGAGCTCCGTGAGCGCGACACGCATGATGGCATCGCGGCCGGCCGTTACCGGGCTGCCTGCCTCCTTCCAGGTCTGCGGCAACAATTTCGCGGTGAACCTCGTCGCGACGGTCGAGGGCAGCAACGATGCGTACACGCTCGGCTGCGCGCCCGGCACGGGATCGGGTGGCGCGCGCCCCAATACCGACACGCTGACGGTGCGCCGCTCCGCGGTCGCACCGCAGGCGGTGGCCACCGCCGGCCGCCTGCAGCTGCTGGTGAGCCGCCTGTCACCGACCAACCAGTACGTGTTCTCGGACGGCAACCTGCCCGCCTCGCCCGCGCTCGAGCCCGATACGGTGCAGGTGCGCGACCTGATCGTGCGCAGCTACTACATTTCGCGCAGTTCGATCGCGCCCACCCGGGCCGGCCTGCCGGCGCTGCGGGTGAAGCAGCTGGCGGGCGGCACCTTCGTCGACACCCAGGTCATGCCGGGTGTCGAGGACCTGCAGGTGGAATTCGGCATCGACACGGGCGACTACGACAACGACGGCGTGATCGACCCCGGCCTCGACGCGGACGGCAACGGCATTCCCGACGCGCCGCGCGGCATCGCGACCCGCTATGTGAACGCCGATGCGCTGCCGGCTGGCTTCCAGGTCGTGTCGGTGCGCGTGTGGCTGATGATGCGCAGCTCGCAGTTCGAGGCGGGCTTCACCGACAATCGCACCTACGCCTACGCGGGCAAGAGCGTCACGCCGAACGACGGCAACCGCCGCATGCTCGTCTCCCGCACGATCCAGCTGCGCAATTCGCGCCAGCTCTGACCCGGAATGATCGCCATGACACCGCAGGCCACACACTTCACCTCCGGCAGGCAGCAGGGCGCGGCGCTCGTGATCGGGCTCGTGCTGCTCCTCGTGCTGACGCTGCTCGCCGTCACCGGCATGAACACCGCGTCGTCCGAGCTGCTGATGGCGGGCAACGAGCAGTTCCGGCAGAACGCCTTCCAGGCCTCCGAAGCCGGCATCGAGCGCGCGCTCAGCGCCCTGCCGACCATTCCGCAGTCGGGCACGCCCGTGGTGCTGGCGAACCAGCCGGTGCCGGGTTCGACATCGGACGAGTTCACCACTTCGAGCCGCTATGTCGGCGACGACCTCAACCTGCCCGGCTTCAGCGCCGGCAAGTTCGTCGGATTCCACTACGAAATCACGAGCACCGGCACCTCGGCGCGCAACGCGAACTCGCGACAGGCGCAGGGCGCCTTCGTGATCCAGAACGCCGGCGGCGGTGGCTCATTCGGTTCGATCAACCCCTGATGGATCCCAAGGAACGCAGCATGAACACCCCCTCCAGAATCCGCCCGGCGGTCGTGGCATTCGCCCTCCTCGCCGCCGCGGCGAGCCATGCACAGGCGCCGGGTGGCGCGGCGCCCCGGCTGCAGGCGGTGACGATCGCCGCCGAGGTGGTCGCCGGTTCGGTGGTGCTGCCGACCGCCGCCAACGGCAGCCTGACGATGCCGGCCTGCGCCAACTGCGCACCCAAGTCCTACCAGACGACCGCCGCGACCAGGTATTTCATCGGCGAGCGGCCGGTCACGATTGCCGAGCTGCACGCCGCGGTCCTGAAGAGCCCGCAGGGCATCCTGACCGTCTCGTACGACGTGAAATCCGGCGTGGTCACCGAAGTGTCGGCGACGCCGTAATCGCACAGCCTTACCCGAGGAATCGCTTATGTCGACTCTCCATCGCCCGCTCCTGAAGACCCTGGGCTTCGCCCTGTGTACGGTCTTCGTCGGCCTGCCGGCCCTCGCAGACGACACCGAGATCTACAAGAGCAACGCCTCCGCGGGCGCCAAGCCCAACGTGCTGATGATCCTCGACACCTCGGGCAGCATGGACGGCACCGTCATCACGACGGCGCCGCCCTATGACCCGAACACCGTCTATGCGGGGACTTGCGACGCGAGCCGGATCTATTTCGGTACCAGTGACACGCCGCCCACCTGCGCGACCGACAACTGGTTCCCGGCCTCCTCCAACAACTGCGATGCATCGGCGGCCGACCTGGTCAACATCGGCGGCGGCGGCATGTGGCCGGCGCTCGGCAATCCGCGCGAGCGCGCCGCCCAGTATCGCAGCAACCAGTGGCGCGGCATCAACTCGGGCAACTCGGGGGCGGTCGATTGCCAGGACGACAACGGCGTCCACGGCAAGAACGGCACGGTCACGAACAAGTACGTCAAGAACAACGGGCCCTGGGGCAATACTTCGACGCTGAGCTGGTCGAGCATCGGCAACAATTATCGCTTCTATACGGCCAACTACCTCAACTACAAGAACGGGGTGGGTGTCACGACGATGACCCGCCTCGAGATCGTGCGCAATGTCGCGATCAACCTCACGAATTCGCTGCAGAACGTCAATCTCGGCCTGATGCGTTACAACACCGATGCCGAGGGCGGCTACGTGCTGAATGCGGTCGAGGACATCGCCACCAACCGCGCGAACATCCTCGCGACCCTGAACGCCTTCACGCCGACCACTGGCTCGGGCGGTACGCCGTTGTCCGAGACCTACTACGAGGCGGCCCAGTACCTGACGGGCGGCAAGGTCGTGTATGGTGATCGCAGCATGCCGGGGGTCAGCGACGACCGGGCCCGCACCGCACCGGGCAGCGGCAGCTACCAGTCACCGCTGCAGTACCAGTGCCAGAAGAACTACGTCGTCTACCTGACCGACGGTGCGCCGACCCGCGACGACGGCGCGATTGCCGACATCGGCACGATGATCGGCGGGGCCTGCAAGGCCGACCCGATCGAGCCCTTCCACGACGGCGGCTGGGTGACCGGCAGCGGCATGTGCATGGACGACCTCGCCGGCTGGCTGAATACCTCCGACCTGTCGACGACGCTGGCGGGCAGGCAGACGGCGTCGACCTACATGGTCGGATTCGGCAACGACCTGGACCAGACGCCGGGCGATACACTGGGCTATCTCGACGAGATCGCGAAGGCCGGTGGCACCGAACACTCGTACAAGGCCGGCGACGTGCCGACGCTCACCGCGGCGCTGCAGGCCATCTTCAGCGGCATCCAGGAGAAGAGCTCCACCTTCATCACGCCCTCGATCTCGGTCAACACCTTCAACCGCGCCCAGACGAACACCGACCTCTACTTCTCGCTGTTCAAGGTGGCGCAGGGCGAGCACTGGCCCGGCAACCTCAAGAAGTACCGGCTCGATGCCACCAAGATCAAGGACGCGAATGACGTGGATGCGGTCGATACCTCCGGGTTCTTCGCACCCGGCACGCTGAGCTACTGGTCGCCCGCTCCCGATGGCAACAACGTGGACAAGGGTGGCGCCGCGAGCCGCCTGCCGGACCCGTCGGCGCGCAAGCTGTACACGAGGGTCGCGGCCACCGCGCAGTTGTCGGACGTGGCCAATGCGCTCAGCGTCACCAACCCGGCGATGAACGACGCGCTGGTCGGCGCCGGCAGCTCGACCACCTCCTGCACCGCCGAATGCCAGGCGGCCATCAACTGGGCCCGCGGCTTCGACGTCAACGACCAGAACGGCGACGGCAGCACCACCGACGCGGTCCGCTTCATGGGCGACCCGCTGCACGGCAAGCCGGCGGTGGTGGGCTACGGCGGCACGACAGCCTTGCCCGACGCCGACGACACGGTCGTCTACTTCCCGACCAATGACGGCTTCCTGCATGCGATCAACGGGCGCACGAGCGGCACCGGCGCCGGACAGGAGCTCTGGGCCTTCATCCCGCCCGTGCTGCTGCCGCGCCTGCACGAGTTGTACGTGAACAATGCGGTCTCCCAGCGCAGCTATGGCCTCGACGGCGACGTGCAGGTCCTGAAGTTCGACAAGAACCAGGACGGCATCGTCGACGCGAGCGCGGGCGACAAGGTCTGGCTGTTCTTCGGCATGCGCGGCGGCGGCGACCGCTACTTCGGGCTCGACGTCACCGACCGGAACGACCCGCGCCTGCTGTGGAGCATCGGCTCGGGCGAGCTGCCGGGCATCGGCTGGAGCTGGTCACCGCCGGTGATCACGCGCGTCAGCGTCGGCACGGGCGGCTCGGCCAACACCAGCGCCGAGCGCTTCGTGCTGGTGTTCGGCGGCGGCTACGACATGAACCAGGAGACCCAGCCCTACCAGCCGGACGCCATCGGCAACCGCATCTTCTTCGTCGACGCGGAGTCCGGCAACCTGTTGTGGTTTGGTGGCGGCGCAGGTATCGGCACGCCCGATCGCAGCTGGGCGAAGATGACCAACTCGATCCCCGGCAAGATCACCGTGATCGACACCGACGGCGACAAGTTCGCGGACCGCATGTACGCGGCCGACATGGGCGGGCGCGTCTGGCGCTTCGACATCACCAACGGCCAGCCGGCGGCCTCGCTGGTCGCGGGCGGCGTGATCGCCCAGCTCGGCGCGGGCAGCAACGGCGCACTGCCGAACTCGGAGGCGCGGCGCTTCTACAACGCGCCCGACGTGGCGCTGGTCCAGCGGCGCGCGGAAGACCCCTACTACAACATCGCGATCGGCTCGGGCTACCGTGGCCATCCGCTCGACACCGTCACCCAGGATCGTTTCTACGCGATTCGCGACAAATCGCCGTACGCGCGCCTCTCGCAGGTTGCCTACAATGCGATCACGCCGGTCGTCGACGGCGACCTGGTCGACATCACGGCGAATCCCGCGGGTTCGACCGTGTCGCCGGGCCAGCCGGGATGGAAGTTCATCCTGCCGAACCAGCCGGGGCGCAGCGGCGAGAAAGTGCTCGCGGAGGCCACCACCGTGAACAACGTCCTGCTCTTCACGACCTTCCAGCCGCTGCCGGCCTCGGGCACCGATCCCTGCTACCCGGCGAACATCAATCGCGCCTATGCGATGTTCGCGGATTCCGGCAAGCCGGCGCTCGACTTCAACGACGACGGCGTGCTCGACAACAACGACATATCGGTCGACCTGAACCAGGCCGGTATCGTCGGCGAGATCAGCGTCGCGCTGATCCGGCAGGCCAACCCGGATCCGGCGACCCCGCCGGGTTCGCCGCCCACGGTCTGCGTCGCGGGCGTCGAAGTGCTCAAGAAATGCGTCAGTGCCGGCGGTACGATACGTACCTTCTGGCAGCGCGACGATGCCAACTGATCACGACAGGAGCTGGAGCGCCATGCAAGCGACGCAACGCGGTTTCACGCTGATCGAGTTGATGACGGTGATCGTGGTGGTCGCGATCCTCGCGTCCATCGCGGTGCCGAGCTACCGCAACTACCTGCTGCGCGCGCAGCGCACCGAAGCCACGACGGCGCTCCTGAACCTGCAGGCGGCACAGGAAAAGTTCTACCTGCAGCAGAACCGGTACGCGACCACCCAGGCAGAGCTGACGGCCGGGCCGGGAGACGTTCCGGCCGGGCTCGGCCAATTGGCCCGGACGGAGCGCGGCTTCTATGACATCACGCTGGCTCCCGGCGCCAATGGCGACCAGAGCTATGTCGCAACCGCCACACCCGTTGCGGGCGGCGGCCAGGCCGACGACACGCGCTGCACCGGCTTTTCGGTGACCGACGCTGGCGCGCGCGACGCGACCGGCCCGGGCGGACGGGACTACTGCTGGCGCTGAGGCGGGCTGCGGGGCGAAGTGCCGGCAGCGGGACGCTAGAATGCGCGCATGCGCATCGTCCTGCTCCTCCTGCTGCTGCCCGCCACGGCCGCCACGGCCACCGCGGCCCGCGCCGCGGGTGAGCTGAAACTCGCCACCTGGAACCTCGAATGGCTCATCGCGCCCGAGGCCCTGCAGGCCTTGCGCAGCCAGTGCACGCCGGCGGGCGTGCGCCCACCGCCGAATGCCCGCGCGATCCCCTGTGACGTCGCGGCGCGGCTGAACCGCGGTCGCGCGGATTTCGAGGCCCTCGCACGCTACGCCCGCCTGCTCGACGCCGATGTAGTCGCGCTGCAGGAGGTCGACGGGGAGAGCGCCGCACGCCTCGTGTTCCCCGGCTACCGCTTCTGCTTCACCGGGCGACGCAACGTGCAGAACACGGGCTTCGCGATCCGCAGCGGCCTGCCGTTTCGCTGCGGCAGGGACCTGAAGGCCCTGTCGCTCGGCGACAGCGTGCGCCGCGGCGCCGAACTCGTCCTGTACCCGGGCGAGGCGCGCGAGATCCGGCTCCTCTCCGTGCACCTGAAGTCCGGCTGCGGCAGTCGCCTGCTGGACGACCCGCGCAAGGAGTGCGTGGCCGTCGGCCGGCAGGTGCCGTTGCTCGAGCAATGGATCGATGCCGAGGCGGCGGCGCACCGCTCGTTCGCGGTGCTCGGCGATTTCAATCGCGACCTGTTGCGCGACCGGGGCCCGGCACGCTCGGAAGCGGGCGCCCTGCTGCGCCTGTGGCCGGAAATCGACGACGGCGACCCGCCCGAGGCCGACCTCACCAACACCGCGGAGGGCGGCCGCTTCGTCAATTGCTCGATGAAGCAGGCGTTCAGGGGCTATATCGACTACATCGTGCTGTCGCACTCGCTCGCAGGACGGCTCGTGCCGGGCTCCTTCGACCGGGTCGTATACCGCACGGAGGACGCGGTCGCGCGCAAGCTCCCCGACCATTGCCCGGTCTCGGTCCGGATCCGGGTGCCGGCGGCGGCTCCGGCGCTCGATTAAGTTCACTTCGATTTGGCAAACTGCCAGCGGAAGGCATAATCGGCGCAGGGGCCATGAAGAACATCAGCGAAGAAGAGCGTATCGAGTTGGAACGCCGCCTGCACACGCGTCACCGGGCGCGCACCACGGTGTACATCACGGTTCCCGGCGGCCGCAAGCGGCTGTGCAGGGCCATCAACCTGTCGGCCACGGGCGTGTTCATCGAGACCACCAACCTCGGCCTGCGCAAGGGCCAGCAGGTCAACCTCGCCTTTGCGATCAATCTCGGCAGCGTCACGAAACTGCATCGGCGCACGGCGACCGTCGCCCACGTGTCGCGCGGCGGCACCGGCCTCATGATGGACGCCTACGCCGCGCGCTGAGCGCGGCTGTCCCGCCCCCACCCGATGGACATCAGCGCATTCGCCGCGCTCGTGCTCGGCATCGTCGAAGGCCTGACCGAGTTCCTGCCGGTCTCGAGCACCGGCCACCTGATCCTCGCGTCGAGCGCACTCGGCCTCACCGG
>CAZRLI010000040.1:0-10262 GCA_964600535.1 uncultured Steroidobacteraceae bacterium
GTCGGCATCCTCGAAGTGCGCGAGTTCGAGCGTCAACGCCTTCTCGAGGATCATCACGTTGACCCGTTGCCCGAGCTGCGCGCGCAACAGCGACTGGCAGAGCGACAACAGGCGCTGTGCGGCCGCGACGCCCGCGACCAGCAGGCCTTCGACCAGGACGTAGCGCAACGCCAGCCGCGGATCGTGGGTGGTTGCCACCGCGGTCACCACCGCGTCGACGATGCGCGCACCCACCCAGGCGACGGCAGCGGGCAGCACGCCCGCCAGCGTGGTGAAACCCGCAATCGCGAGCGTGAGGCGCGGATTCGTCGTCCACACGAGCGCGATGGCCCGGCGGCTGTAGCCAAAGACGCCGAGGAAGCCCGGCCTGTCGCGTGGCGCGCTCACTGCGCACAGTGTGACGCAAACGGCTAAGCTCGGCGGAGTGTTTCGCATCGCCGGCCTGGCCTTCATCCTTGCCTGCCACGGGGTGGCCGCGTTCGCGCAGCGTGCGGCGCGCCAGGAGCAGGAGTTCGCGAACTATTCATTCGCGCACGAACTGGGATCCGGCGTCTATGAAGCAGACGGGCGCGTGCTGCAGATCTACCGCCTGCCCTTCCGCTGGCGCATCCGGGAGGCGGGCACCACTGCGCCCGGCATCACGCTGTTGCTGCCGACCACGCTCGGATTCTTCGATTTCGATCCCGCCGGCATCGTGCAGGCGGGCCTGCCCGACCGCATCGATTCGCTGAGCTTCGTGCCGGGCATCGGCCTCGACTTCGCGCGCGGCGACTGGCGGATCCTGCCCTTTGCCAAATGGGGGGTGGCCCTTGCCAGCCACAGCGAAGTCAGCGCCACGCTCTACAGCGCGGGTGTCCAGGGCGAGACATCCCGCGAACACGCGAGCGGCTGGCACTCACGGCTGCGCAGCGACTTGCTGTATTCGGGGGTGAACTACCGCGGCGGCCTGCCGCGCGATGCGTTCATGCGCTGGCGCAACGGCGTGCAGGCCACGCAGGGACTCGGCCTGTCGATCGCCCGACACGAGGCCGAAGGCGGCCTGTTCGCGGTACTCGACTGGTACCTGGACCCGCCGACCGGCCCGCTGACCGGCATCGACATCCCCGCCCTGCAGTTCGAGGCGGGCGTGATGCTCGGTACGCGCCCCGCGCTTAGGTGGGGGCGCATCCCCATCCCGCGCATCGGGCTCAGTTACCGCTTCGCCGGCGACGTCTCCGCGTGGCGGCTCGTGCTCGGCGCGCCTTTCTGAGGCGGCGCAGCCCCGTCGTCGGCCGGCGACAGGTTTTGCGCAGCGGCACATGGGGCCATGATCACCCACAGTCGCCGCCCGGTTGGGGCGGGGAACGGGACGGTTACAATTGTGACGCGTGAGCTCGAAGCGAAGGTCCGCGATGGCATATGTAAAGGCGGCGCGGACGCCATGCTGGCCCCCGCTGTAGATTCCCGGGATGACTGACCCGGCCCCGAGGCGCACGCGCTGGCGATCGAGTATCGCAACCCGGCTGGCGCTGGGTTTCGGCCTCATCGCGCTCGTGCTGCTGGCCGGCAACTGGTACGCGGCGCGCAGTGCGAAGTTCGCGATCGACACCCTGCATGACACGACCGTCGAGCGCATCCCGTTCGCGCGCATTGCCGCCGGGATCACCGACCAGCTGCTCGCCTACGACCGCGCCGTCCTCGACCAGCTGCGCGCGAACGATGCGACCACGCGCGAGGCGACGACGCGGGCGGAGCAGCGGCTCGCGGCGGCCGTGACCGACTATGTGGCGCAGCGCCCCGGCGGTGCTGCGCGCGGCGACCGGCTCCTCGAAGACCTGCGCAACCATGTCGAGCTCGGTGGGCGCCTCACCGGCGCCGCGCAGGCACGCGAAGTCTCCCTGACCCGCTACGCACAGGTCCTCGACGCGCTCGCGCGGCGGGTATCGACCACCTGGGACGCCAATGCGCGCCTCGAAGTGGCGGGCAGCGCGCGCCGCTCGTTCGCGGAACTGGAGCTCGCGGCGGGCAACCTGCGCACGGCCTTCAACGGCTACCTGATCAATGGCGGCGCCGCCTCCGCGACCCGCGTGCAGCGCGCGCAGGCGGCGTTCAAGGGCACGCTCGATGCCCATCGCGCGGAGCTCAGTGGCTCGCCGGGCCGCGCCTGGATCGGCCTCATGGACGAGGACCTCGCGGCCGTGAACCGCCTGCTGCCCGAAGTCACGACCCGCGATGCACAGATCGATGCGATCCGGGCGGAGTTCGCCGCCTCGAGCGCCGCCGTCCCGGCGCGCCTGAACGAACGGATTGCGCTGCCTGCGAGCGCGGCGGTCGCGGACTCGGCCGGCGCGGCGGCGCAGGCCACCCACGAGGCGCGCCAGGCCTACCTCAATATCACCGTGGTCGTGATTGCCCTCACGCTCGCCGTCTCCCTGCTCGCCACGCTGTCGGTGACGGCGCCGGTGCGGCGGCTCATCCGCGCCACCCGCTCGCTCGCGCACGGTGCATGGCGCACGCGCGCGCCGCGCGGCGGGCCGCGTGAGCTCGACGAGCTGGCCGACGCATTCAACAGCATGGCCGCGCAGCTCGCGCAGGCCAACGAGACCGTGGCGCAGCACCAGCTCGAGCTCGAAGACCGGGTGCGGGCGCGCACCCGCAAGCTCTCCTTCCTTGCCCATCACGACACGCTCACCACGCTGCCGAACCGGCGCTACGGATTCACGCACCTGCGCCGGCTCGTGCGCCGCGCGCTCGCGCAGGGCGAGTCCGTCGGCATGCTGGCGCTCGACGTCGACAACTTCAAGGCCATCAACGACCACCTCGGGCATTCGCTCGGCGACGAGCTGCTGCGCGCAATCGCCGACCGGCTGCGCGCCGCGGCCGGCGAACGCAATTTCGCCGCCCGGCTCGGCGGCGACGAGTTCATCGTGCTGGTGGAGCGGGCGACGGGCCTCGCGCAACTCGAGGAGCTGGCCGCCCAGGTGGTCGCGGCGTTTCGCCGCCCGCTCGCCGTCGCCGATCGCGAACTGCTCGTGAGCGTGAGCGTGGGCGTGAGCGCGCTGCCGCTGCACGCCGGCGACGCCGCATCACTGGCGCGCGCGGCCGACGCGGCGCTGTTTCGCGCCAAGACCGGGGGCCGCAACCGGGTGGGGGTGTTCACGCCGGAACTGCTCGCGGGCACCGCCTCCCGGTTCCGCATGGAGCAGGCCCTGCGCCGCGCGATCGAAGCGCGCGCGCTGGTGCTCGAATTCCAGCCGCAGGTCGCGCTCGAGGGCGGCGAGACCACGTCCGTCGAAGCGCTCGTGCGCTGGCGGCGCGAGGACGGCACGCTCGTGCCAGCCGCCGATTTCATCGCGATTGCCGAGCAATCGGGCCTGATCATCGCCCTCGGCGACTGGGTGCTCGAGAAGGCCGTCACCACGGCGGAACAGTGGCGCACCGCAGGTATCGCCCGCCCGCGAATCGCGATCAACGTGTCGATGCCGCAGTTGCTCGACAAGCACTTCGTCGAGCGCGCGGGCCAGTTGCTCGCGCGGCGCAACCTGCCACCGGACACGCTCGAGCTCGAGCTGACCGAGACCGCCTTCCAGACCGGCGCTGCGACCATCGAGGCGTTGCAGCGCGCGCGCGAACTGGGACTGCCGATCGCGCTCGATGATTTCGGCACCGGCTATTCGTCGCTCAACTCGCTGACGCACCTGCCGCTGAAGCGCGTCAAGCTCGACCGCAGCCTGATCGCGGACATCGACACGAACATGCGTTCGGCCGCGATCGCGCGGGCGATCATTTCCGTGTGCCACAGCCTCGGCCTCGGCGTCACCGTCGAGGGCATCGAGCGTGTCGAGCAATTGCGGCTGCTCACGCGCTGCGGCCCGATTGCCGGACAGGGTCACCTGATTTCACGCCCCATCGCGGGCGAAGCCGTGCCCGCCTTCGCACGCGGCAGCCGGGCCCAGCTCGCCGCGCTGCTGGCGCAGGTCGGGCTGGACAACGGGCACGAGGCGGTCGTCCCGTTCCGGCCCCGTGTCTAGAAGGACGCGGCGAACCCCAGCATTCCCAGGAACTGCCACACGGTACTGCCCGAAGCCTCGATCAGGCAGGCGCCGCCGGCCGCACCGGAGCTGCAGAAAAAAGCGGTGTCACCGTCGACGAACGTCAGGAATCCGCGTCCCTCGAGCCGCAGCGCGAAGTGCTCCGCCAGCGGAAAGCGCATTCCGAGACCCAGCGACAGCGAGAATTTCGACCGGTCCTCGAGGCCCGCCCCGTCCGGCTTGAAACGGGTCACGCCGAGGCCGCCGACGACGTACGGCGAATAGTCGTGCTGCGCGGGAAAATACGTCCCGCCGAATTGCAGGTATTCGACCTCGACGTCCAGGGCCGGCGTGCCGCCCGCGCTGCTGGCGTCGACGCCGGTTGCCTGGCGCGCATAGAAGACTTCCCACTCCTGCTCGTAATTCGGCCGCATGCGCAGCGAGAGCGCGAAGCTGGCCGCCGCATCGAGATCGAGGTCGGCTCCGTTCGCCGTCTCGAACGAGCCGCCGAGCCCGTAACCGGCCGCGGGCATCACCTCGAAGGGCGGGCGCGACGGGAGCGCCTGGGCAGCGGCCAGGCCGGGGGCGAGCAGCAGGCCGTAGAGCATCAGGGTACGCATGGACTTATAGTGTACCGATGATGTCCCCGGCCCGATCGTTCCTGTTGCTCGCCCTGTCCGCCCTGCTGCCGGCCGCCGCCGCGGCCGCGCCGCCGAGGACCATGGGCGAGCTGCTCGCAGGCGCCGCGCCCGGCGACTGGCGGGCGCCCGCGGCGGAAAACACCCTCTACATGGAACTCGACGCGGGCCGCGTCGTCATCGAGCTCGCGCCCGACTATGCGCCGAAGCATGTCGCAGCCATTCGCGGGCTGGCCCGCAGCCACTACTACGACGGCCAGAAGATCGGCCGCGTGCAGGACAACTTCGTCGTCCAGTGGGGTGACCCGGTGCAGGGAACGGCGAAGGTCGCGACCCTGCCCGCCGAATTCACGCGGCCCGTGGCTGCCGGCCTGCCCTTCACAGCCCTGCCGGATCGCGATGGCTACGCTGCGGAGGTCGGCTTCAGCGACGGACTGCCGGCCGCCCGCGACGGGAAAGGATCGACCTGGCTCGCGCACTGCTACGGCACGCTCGGCGTCGGGCGCGACAATGCCGCGGATTCCGGCAGCGGCGCGGAGCTCTTCGTCGTGATCGGCCACGCGCCGCGCCAGCTCGATCGCAACATCACCGTGGTGGGACGCGTGCTGCGCGGCATGGAATGGCTGGCCGCGTTGCCACGCGGCACGGGTGCCATGGGTTTCTACGAAAAGCCGGACGAGGGCGCCACGATTCGCAGCATACGGGTCGCGGCCGACCTGCCGGCGGCGCAACGCACGCCGATCGAAGTACTGCGTACCGACACGCCGCTCTTCACGCAGCTCGTCGAACTGCGCCGCAATCGCATGGACGACTGGTACAAGGTGCCGGCCGGATACATCGACCTGTGCAGCGTCCCGCTCCCGACCCGGGTGAACGCGCCGTCGCCGCGCTAGCGGCTAGCGGATATCGCCATCATTGGCGGCTGGTTCGGGCTGCTGTTCCTGCAGGACGGTTTCCGTCTTCACGGTGATGACCTCGATCGCCGCCGCACTGGCATCGACACCCTGCCTGGCGACTTCCTCGACCTTGCGCGTTGCCGCCTGCACCCCCGCCGAGGCTTTTTCGATGACCGCCCTGGCCCTCCGGCGGACCCGGCGCGCGGTGCTGCGGGTCGCCTTCGCGGCGCGGCGCACGCCGGCCTTCGCCTTGCGCTTGAGGCGGGCCGAGCCCCGTTTGACGCTGCGCCTGGCCGCAGCCAGCTTGCGCCTGGCCGCAGCCACCTTCGCCTTGCGGGTCAGGCTGCGGCGTACGCGGGCCACCTTCTTCTTCGCCGCCTTGCGCTTGCGTGCGGCCTTCTTCCTGACTGCCATGGCCTGCCTCTCCTTGAAAATGGCTACTTGGCGACGAGGACCTTCTTGACCCAGCCGCTGCCCTTGCCGGACTCGACTTTCAGGAAGCCGCCTTCCTCAGTGCCCATATAGATGAGCTCATCGCCCTTGGTGAGCGTGGCAACCGTCCTGCCGGCTTCCGCGGCACTGCCCATGAGCTTGACGCCCGCGATCTTGGGGAAGAGCACGTCACCTTCATTGTAGACGGCGCCCGCCTTCGTCCTGCCGCCTGCCGCCGCCTCCTGGGCCAGCGAACCGACGTCACGCTGCAGGTTCGGATCATTGCGGATCACGCCGACGATGTTGTTGTAGTTGTCGGCAAACGAGGCGGCGATGATCTTGCCCTCGTTGGTGTTGCCGTAGCCACCGACGCCGCCTGCGGCGCCCCCGCCAAAGAGCGCGGCGCCCAGCCGGAGGTCCGCCTTCTTGGAACTGCCCTCGGCCGCGGCGACCTGCACGCCCGAGCGCGCGTCGGCCACCAGCATGCTCGTCTGCGCTTCCTTGAACTTGAGGCCGCCGACGACCGCGCCGATCGCGCCAGCCCTGCCGCCGAGCAGCCCGCCGAGCGCGCCACCCATGCCACCGGCGTTGTTTTCGCTGAAGACGACCGCCGGGGTCAGGATGAAGTCGGCCGCGACCATCTGGCCGCCGCCGATGTTGGAGCCGCCGCGCAGTTCGCCGCCGCCGGCGAGCGCCCGCTCCTGCATCATGTTCTGCATGCCCTGGCCGCGTTCGACGACGATGAAGCAGTTGGATTGCTGGATCATCATGCGGATCAGGCTCACGGGGGACTGCAGCTGGTAGCGCGCAAGCGCGCTCATGACGTAGTCCTGCGGCTCGACGACCGCCACCGCACCCATGGGCTTGTCACATTTCTGCAGGTCGCTGGCCGCGCCCGATGCGCCCTGCGTGCCCGCCGCGCCTTGTACTTCGGACCCGCCCTTGCCCTTCTTCATGCTGAGGGGATTGTCGGCCTGCGCGCTTGCCGTGAAGAGCAGTCCGGCCAGGATTGCCGGGACCAGCCGTAGAGCAAAAGAACGAGATTCCATGGAAACCTCCCCCGATCTTTGTGCATGGCAGGGCCGGAAAGATACGCCGGCCGACGAGTCACTGGCCATTGTACTGGCGTTGCCGGCCTGCCGCGACAGGTGCAGCACGCCTCGGGACGAGCCCGCGGACACGCAGGTCCTCGAGCCTGGCCTGTTCCGCGGCGACGCGCTCCCGATAGGCGTTGCGCAGTGACTGGAACTCGGGATGGTCTCGCAACCGGTCGAAAAACGGGTCACGATCAAAGATATACCAGCCGTAGGCCCAGGACTGGCGCTCGAGCGTGGCCCGCCTGAGCCCGGCCAGCGCGTCTCGGTCCCGCCCCAGCTCGGCGAGCGCCCGGGCGGGCGAGACGTTCCAGCTGGAGCACGGCCCGGGAACCGATGGCGCGGCCGCGTCGCGACGGGCGAGCAGCGCCTCGAGCAACCGCCGGGCCCTGCGGCCATCGCCGGAGTGGCCGAGCAGCCAGGCCATCACGACCGCTGCCGGCTCGTTCTCCGGTTCGATCCTGGCTTCGCCCCGACCGTTCCACAGCGCAACCTGCCCGTCGAGGAACTGTCGGGCGCGGGCGAAGTCGCCCGTCGCCCTCGCATACTCGAGCACGACATCAGGCATGTCGCAGCTGTCGAACTGCGCCGGGTGCGCGAACAGGTGTTCGCCGGCACGTGCGTACTGGCGCTGGCGGAATGGAATGGCGATCGCCGTCGTGGCCTCGGGCGCGCCCGCCGGGTACAGGCTCCGTGCGGCCTCGATCTCGCCCAGCTCCAGGTACCAGGGCGCCATCATGTCCCGCACCCACAGCGAATGGGGGTCGATGCGCAATGCCTGCTCACCATGGTTGATCGCCTCCGCAAAGCGGCCACCCCGCTTCCAGCTGCCCCAGCCAAGGCGGACCAGGGCGGGCGCGTAGTCGGGACGCAAGCGCAGTGTCTCGATCATCAGTCGCTCGCCAGCCGGGGTGTCGCCACGAAAGAACTCGACGAGGCCCGCGTAGTAGGGACCGCGCGGTTCCAGCGGATCGAGCAAGCGGGCCCGCGCAACGGCCGCGAGGCCCTCCTCCAGCCGGCCGCGTCCGTCGATCAGCAGTTCCGCCAGGGACTGATACCCACGCGCGTCGTTGGGACTCAGCTCGATGCCGCGGCGCAAGTCTGCTTCGGCGCGGGCCAGGTCTCCCGCGACGTGCGCAACGCGTCCACGGACGATCAGGGCCGCCCCGTTGTCGGGGTCCTGCCGCAGGACCGGGTCGAGGAGGGGCGCTGCGCGGGCCACCACCCGTTGCGTCGCCACGGCAGGGGAAACATCGCGCGGCGCGGCAAAGTTCGCTTCGTCGAGATAGGCATTCGCCAGTTCGATGCGCGCGGCCGCGAACGCCGGGTCGAGGCGGGTCGAGCGCTCGAGGAACTCGACGGCCGCGTGCAGGTCCTCGGTGCGGCGCGTAGGCCTGAGCGCACGGCCCTGCTCGTACGCCAGCCAGGCGTCGAAGTTGCTGGTTCCGATCGGGCGAAGCGCGCCGATGGCCAGGCGGCCGACACTCAGCTGCAGCGCGCCCGCCACCTCGAGTGCAATTTCGTCCTGCGCCTTGAAGAAATCGTCGCGTGGCCGATCGAAGGTCTTCGACCAGATGTGCGCCCCGGTCGTAGCGTCGATGAGCTGCGTCGTGACGCGCAGGCGGGTCGAGGAGTCCTGCAGGCTTCCCTCCACCAGGTAGCGGGCATCGAGCTGGCGGCCGATCTCGCGAACGTCCCCGTAACGCCCCTGGAAGGCGAACGATGAAGTGCGCGCGATGACGTTGATATCCCGCACATCGGCCAGGCGATGCAGCAGGGACTCCGCCAGGGCCAGCGCCAGGTGCTCGCGCGCCGGATCTCCGGTCAGGTTGGTGAAAGGCAGCACGGCGACATTGCGGTCGGGCAGTGGCGCCACCGCACTGGTTGGCCCCGCGCGACCGGCGGTCGTTCCCGGCAACAGCCTCGAACCGACCGCCACCAGCAGGCCGGCCAGCAGCACGACGAGTGCGCCGCCCAGCACACGGCGACGCCAGGCCCGCGAAGCGCGCCCGGCGTGGCGGGCCGGCCCATCGGTGGCCCGCTCCGGTCCCGGCAAGTCGTCATCGATGGAGATGGCGGCAATGAATCGATAGCCGCGCCGCGGCAGGGTCTCGATGTAGCGCGGCGAGTCCGCGTCGTCTCCGAGCGCGGCCCGCAACTTCTTCACGGCCGTATTGAGCCCCGCGTCCGTATCGATGTAGGTCGTCCGGGGCCACAGGTGCGCGATCAGGCTTTCGCGATCGACCATCTCGCCGGGGCGCGCGGTGAGCAGCTGGAGGATCCGGAAGGAGTGGTCCTGCAACCGGACGCGCACACCGCCGCGGATGAGCTCCCCGCTGGACAGGTCGAGCGTCATCTCCCCGAAGCGGAGCCTCGTCGGACCCGCCACCGTATCACCCGTCGCCATCCGGCCCTGCATGCCTCGAGCGCAACCGCGGTTCAGCAACGATACAGCGACGGGACAGGCCCGATCCATTGATGCAGCCCGTCCGCTCCTTACCGTTTCCACACAGGGGCGCACCGCCAAACGGACCCCTCCCATTTAACAGTGTGGTGATTCCAGAGGAGAATGAAGATGAAACGTCTCGCCAAGAAATGCAGTGTCTTGCTCCCCCTGGTGCTGTGCCTGCCGGGGATAGCCGCCGCCGATGGGAGCGGCGCCCGCCGCTGCCGGAACGAGATCCTGCAGGGTGTCTATGTCTTTACGGCCAGCGGATACACGCGCGCCCCGGGCAGCGGACCGGGCACGCCCTGGGTGCCGAAGGCCATCATCGAAGTACTCCAGTTCAACGGCGACGGCACGTTGACCACGCCATCGGTCACGGTGGCCAACCCGTTTGGAGACACCGGCGGCATCCTGCAGCCGCCTTCCGGGGCACCGGGCGTGTACACGGTCAACGAGGACTGCACCGGGACCATACAGTTCGGCGACGCCGCCGGCGTGACCTTCAGGATCTACGTCGAGCCTCGCTGGGGTGGCCGGGTCTGGATGATCCAGACCAACCCCGCGAACAACGTCTTCCAGGGCCTCGCGAAGCGCGTGAAGTGACCGACCCCGGGACGTAGCCTGCCGCCACGGTGGCCGACGCAGGGCGTCGGCCACCGTGGCGTGAAGTGGAGCGGGCCCTCGTTGGGAATTGGCGCGCCCGGAGAGATTCGAACTCCCGACCACCTGGTTCGTAGCCAGGTACT
>CAZRLI010000041.1:0-10231 GCA_964600535.1 uncultured Steroidobacteraceae bacterium
TCCGTTGCTATACGTTCGGGCGCCTTGCGGGCGTCCTCGCCCTTTGCATGGCGCCCACCCTGCAGGCTGACGGCCTCGTCGAGGTGGTCGTCGTCACCTCGCGCCTGCGGGAGACGCCGGTCGACGCGCTGCCCGCGAGCGTGACGCTGCTGCAGCGAGGGACCGTCGCCGACGCGGGCCTGCAACATTTTGCAGACCTGCTGCCGCTCGTGCCGAACCTCAACTGGTCGGCGGGCACGGCGCTGCCACGCTATTTCCAGCTGCGCGGCATCGGCGAACTCGACCAGTACCAGGGCGCCCCGAACCCGTCGGTGGGCTTCCTGATCGACGACATCGATTTCTCGGGTGTCGGCATGCCCGCCACCACGTTCGATGTCGAGCAGATCGAGGTGCTGCGTGGGCCGCAGGGCACGGCCTACGGTGCGAACGCGCTCGCGGGCCTCGTCAGCATCCGCACGCGCGATGCGCGGCCCGAGTTCGAATTGCGTGGCGAAGCCACGGCGGGCGCCGACGCGACCTGGGGCGGCGGCGGCGTGATCGGTGGCCCCATCGATCGCGCGGGCCGCGCGGCCTTCCGGCTCGTCGCGCACCATTACGAAAGCGACGGCTTTCGCCGCAACGCCTTCCTCGGGCGCGACGACACCAATGGCTACGACGAAGACACCCTGCGCGCGCGGCTGCGCTGGGCGCCGTCGGCGGCGCTCGAGCTGGGCCTGACCGCGATGCTGGTGGACATCGACGACGGCTACGACGCCTTCTCGATCGACAATTCGCGCGTGACGCTGTCGGACCATCCGGGCGTCGACCGGCAGCGCTCGGCGGCGGGCGCCGTGCATCTCGCATGGAAGGCTGCCGCGGCGTTCGAGCTGCGCAGCGTGACGACCTACGCCGACTCGAGGATCGGCTACGGCTTCGATGGCGACTGGGGCAACGACGCCGGCTGGGCGCCTTACGCACCCTATGACTACACCAGTTACTACGCGCGCCGCCGGCGCTCGGCGAGCGAGGACCTGCGCCTTGTGTCGACCGCCAGTGCGCAGACCGGCGGCCTCGGCTGGACGATGGGTGTCCACGCGCTCGATGTCGAGGAGCACAACGACCAGCGCGATGCCTCGAGCGGCGCGCCCTACCGCCTGCTCGCGAGCGACTACCGGGCCAGGAACCTGGCGCTCTACGGCGAGCTCGACTGGCGCGCCGCGCCGCGCACCGTGCTGTCGCTCGGCGCGCGCGCGGAGCGGCGCGACGCCGACTATCACGATCGCGAGGCGCTCTCGGGCGAAGCGAGCGCCTTCGCGCCGGCCGACACCATGTGGGGCGGCCATGCCAGCCTGAGCTTCGAGGAATCCACGGCGCGCACCTGGTATGCAACCCTGTCGCGCGGCTACAAGGCGGGCGGCTTCAACATCGGCGCGGCGGTGCCCGCCGATCACCGCCGCTTCGATCCCGAGGCCCTCTGGAACGCGGAGGCCGGGCTTGCGTGGCGTGCGGATGATGCGCGCTGGTCGACCCGCACCTCGCTCTTCTACATGCGCCGCGAGGCGCAGCAGGTATCGACTTCGCTGCAGCTCGTGCCGGGTGATCCGCTCTCGTACGTGTTTTTCACCGACAACGCCGCGCGCGGCCGCAACTACGGGCTCGAGGCGAGCGCCCGTCTTGCGGCGACGTCGCGCCTTGGCCTGGAGGCGACACTCGGCCTGCTGCGCACCGCCTACCTGGGCTACCGCAGCGGCGATCCCGCCCGCGATGCGGCGCTCGATGGTCGCGACCAGGCACACGCGCCACGCTACCAGTACTCGGTCTCGCTCGCGTATCGCGACCCGCTCGGCTTCTTCGCGCGCGCCGACGTGCAGGGTGTCGGCGCCTTCTATTTCGATACCAGCCATGACCAGCGTTCGAGTCCCTACACGCTGGTGAACGTGCGCGCCGGTTACGGCCGTGGCCGCTGGTCGGCCGCGGCCTTCGCGCGCAACCTGTTCGACGAGCGCTATGCGATGCGTGGTTTCTTCTTCGGCAACGAGCCGCCGGATTTTCCCGACAAGCGCTACGTGCAGCTGGCCGACGGGCGCCTCGTCGGCGTCACGTTCGACTATCATTTCGAATGACGGGGTAACAGATGGACATCGGTGTCGAAATCAGCCTCTACCCGCTCGATGCGGCTTTCATTGCGCCGATCAAGGACTTCATCGACCGCTTGAACACGCACGCCGGCCTGAAGATCGTCACGAACAGCCTGAGCACGCAGGTCTTCGGCCCCTACGAAAAGGTCTGGGCGGCGCTGCAGGCGGAGATCCGCCCGAGCTTCGAAGCCAATACCAAGGCGGTGTTCGTGATGAAGGTCATCGGCCCGTACGCCGGGCCGTAAGCCGTGTCGGCATTCCTCGCGCGCCTGGCCGTGGACCTGCGCGCGGCGTCGGCGCTCGAGGGCGTCACCGTCGCGCTGGGCCTCGTGTACGTGGTGCTCGCCGTGCGGCGCAGCCGCTGGTGCTGGGTCTTCGGCGGCCTTTCCTCCGCGGGCCTCGCGTGGTTGTCGGCGCGTTCGGCCTTGCCGATGCAGGCGTTGCTGCAGGCGTTCTACGTCGCGATGGCGGTCTACGGCTTCCGGCGCTGGAGCGCGGATCGCGACGCCGGCGGGCACGTCAATGTCGGCTGGTGGCCTTTGCCTGCCCACGTGGCCGCCTGGTTCGCGATCGCGGTCTTCGCGCTGCTCGCCGCGAACGCGCTCGCGCGCTACACGCACGCCGCGCAACCGGTGCTCGACGCGGCCTGCACCGCCGGCAGTCTGCTCGCGACCTGGCTCGCGGCGCGCGCGCGCCTCGAGAACTGGCTCTACTGGATCGTGGTCGACGCCGCGCTCGGCGTGCTCTATGCGCGCCAGGGGCTCGCGCTCGTGACCCTCCTGTATTTCGCCTACCTCGGGATGGCGGCGGTCGGCTTCGTGAGCTGGCTGCGTCGCCTGCCCAGGGCGCCGCCGCCGTGAACGCGACGCCCGGGCCCGAGGTGCTGGCGCAGGTGCCGGGCGCCGCGGCGGGCGCACGTTGCGACTGGCTGCCTTTGCCGGGCGGCCTCACCAATCGCAGCTTCCTCGCGACGACCCGGGAGGGCCGGTTTGTCGTGCGCCTCGGCACCGCCCACGACGCGCTGCTGGCCATCGACCGGCGCGCCGAAGCCGCGACGCAGCGGCTCGCGGCGGCCGCACGGGTGGCGCCACGCGTGGTACACGCCGATGAGGCGAGCGGCCTGCTGGTTGCCGAGTATGTCGACGGACGTACCTGGGAGCCAGCTGACTTCACCGTTCCCGGCCAGATAGATCGCCTCGGTGAGCGACTCGCCGCCCTGCAGGCGATCGCGGTCCCCGCGACGGCGGGACTCGCGGTGCTCGATCCGCTCACGCTCGCGCGCGGCTATGTCGCGCGGATCCTGGCGGCGGCGCCCGACGAGCAGCGGGCGCTCGCGCCGCTGCTGGTCGAGGCAGAGCGGCGCCAGCTGGATTCGGGTTGCGCGGCCCGCCGCCCGGTGCTCGCCCACAGCGACCTGCACGGCTCGAATCTCGTCGAGGGCGGGCGCCTGTGGCTCATCGACTGGGAATACGCGGGGCTCGCGGATCCACTGCATGACGTCGCCTGCGTGCTCGCGTACTACCCCGCAGCAGCGCCACAGGCGCGGCGCCTGCTGGCGGCACTGGGCCTCGGGCAGCTTGCGACGCCTGCGGCGCTCGATGCCGCGACCTGGCTCTTCCAGTTGCTCGTCTTCCTCTGGTATCGGGCCCGCCGCGTAGCGGTCGCGCCGGGTGCGCTGGAGCAAGCCGCCGAGCAGCGCGCCGCGCGCGCCCTTGCGCCCCTCGTGCATAATAGAAATCTTTGACCGAGGGGAGTGCGGATGGCGGTGCTGAAGGTCGTCGACCGGGACGGCGTTGAACACGAAGTGCAGAGCGAGACGGGCCTCAAGGTGATGGAGGTCCTGCGTGAACTCGACTACGGGGTCGCGGCGATCTGCGGCGGCATGTGTTCCTGCGCGACCTGCCACGTATACGTCGATCCCGAATGGGCGAGCCGCCTGCCGGCACCGATGTCGGACGAGAAGGACCTGCTCGTCGAGCTGTCGCATTACGGGGAGCGCTCGCGCCTGTCCTGCCAGATCGACTTCACGCCTGCACTGGATGGCCTGAAGGTCACCATCGCACCCGACGAATGAGGAGCCGACATGACTGATTCCGTACTCGTCGACGTCCGCGGCGAAGTCGCCGTCGTCACGCTCAACCGCCCGGATACGGCCAACACGCTTGATCTCGCGATGGGCCGCGACCTGCTCGCGGCTGCACTGCGTTGCGAGGCCGACCCGGCCGTGCGCGCCGTCGTGCTGACCGGCGCCGGCAAGGCGTTCTGCTTCGGCGGCGACCTGCGCGGCATGATGAGCGGCGAGGCGCCGATCGAGCCCTACCTCAAGGAACTCACGACGCACCTGCATGCGGCGATCGTGCGCTTCATGCGCATGGAGGCGCCGGTAATCGCCGCGGTGAATGGCACCGCCGCGGGCGCCGGCGTCGGCCTCGTCGCCATGGCCGACTTCGCGATCCTCGCGGCGGGCGCCAAGGTCTCGCTCGCGTACACGGGCGTCGGGCTCACGCCCGATGGCGGCACCTCGTTCCTGCTGCCGCGCCTCGTGGGCGCGCGACGCGCGATGGAACTGATCCTCACGAATCGCGCGCTCAGCGCGGCCGAGGCGCTGGAATGGGGCCTGGTCAACCAGGTGGCCGCCGACGCCGAAGTGCTGGACGAGGCACTGAAGCTCGCCGGCAGGCTCGCGGCCGGCCCGAAGGGCGCCTTCGGCCGCGCGAAGCGCCTGCTCGCGGCATCCCTCGGTGCACTGGAGTCGCAGCTCACGCTCGAAAGCGAGACGATCGCGGCGCAGGCGGCGACCGCGGAAGGGCGCGAGGGCATCGGCGCCTTCTTCGACAAGCGCAAGGCACAGTATCCGCGGTAACCCCGGGGCGCGCGGCCATGAAGATCGCCTACCTTCTGTTGCTGATGCTCGGTGGCACGGTCGCGCTCGCGCGCATCTGGGTGAGCATCAGGAAGGCGCGTGATCGCCCCGCCCACAGCTGGGACGCCAGGCTCATCGAGAAGCTGCGGGCGGCGGGCTCCGACCCCTTCCAGCCGCACGATGTGGTGTTCTTCTTCGGGCTGCCGTCGGAAAGCGCGGCGCAGCGCGTCGTCGAACGGCTGGTGCGCGATGGTTACGCGGCCGAATACAAGCACACGCCGGACCAGGCGGAGCTGGCCTACGCGGTGCACGCGCAGCGTTCGATCCGCCTCTCGGTGTCGGACATGCAGGAGACGAGCCGCAAGTTCAACGCCATGGCCGCCGAATTCCACGGCCGCTATGACGGTTGGGCCGCCGCCCACAACCAGCGCCCGGACGCCCCGTCCGGGCGCGAATAGCAGGCGACCCATCGGAAAAAAGCCAGGGGCGCTCGCGCGCCCCTGGCAATCCGTCGTGGGCCGTGGGCCCGGTTCAGAACGAATACGTCGCCTTGAAGTTCCAGAACCGGCCGCGCGGGTTGTGCACGTTCTGCACGTAGCCGTAGAGGTCGGCGTCGCCGTCGCCGATCGCGAACGGCGGCTTCTCGTCGAGGGCATTGTCGAGCCCGAACAGCAGCTTCAGGTGCTCGAGCCCGGTGTAGCGGAACTGCAGGTTCAGCGTCGTGAACGAGCCGACGTCACGGGTGTTGACCGTGTCGTAGTCGAGCACGCCGTCGAAGTCGGCGTCCGGCGCATCCTGGAACGGCCCGATGTAGTTGATCGCGGCATAGACGCCCCACTGCTCGTTGCCCCAGTCGCCGGTCAGCGTGGCGCGATCCTCCGGGTACTCGTACTCGCCCTCGAGCGGGCGGGTCACGAAGGCCGTGCCGGCCGAGTTCAGCTCGACTTTCTCGAACTTCAGCAGGCGCGTGTAGCTGAGCCCGGTGGTGAGCGTTCCACCACCGAGGTCGGTGCTGAAATAGCCGCCGAGGTCGATGCCATTGGCGGTCTGCTCACCGATATTGAGGAAGCCGCTGTTGATCGACTGCAGCGTGCCGAGCGTCTGTCCCGGCAACGGCGCGCTGCGCACGCACACCGTGCTCGCCTGCGTGGCGCAGTTGTTCAGGTATATGAAGCCGAACGGCGCTTCCTCGATCTTGTGCTCCTGCTTGATGTTCCAGTAGTCGAGCGACAGCTCGAGTGACGGCGAGGGTTTCCAGGCGACGCCGAAGTTGTAGGACTCAGACTCCTCGGCCTTCAGGTCCGGGTTGCCCGAGAAGACGAGGTTGTAGTCGAGCGGAATGCAGGCGCCCGGCACACCGGCACTGCAGCCGAAGGTGTCGATGAAGAACTGCGATTCCTGCGACGGCCCGAGGCCGATCTGCGCCAGCGAGGGCGCACGGAAGCCCGTGCCCCAGGAGGCGCGGAAGGCGAGCGAATCGATCGGCGCCCAGCGCACGGCGATCTTCGGATTCGTCGTGTTGCCGAAGTCGCTGTAGTCGTCGTAGCGGCCGGCGAGCGACAGCTCGAGCCCGGTGAACAGCGGTACGGCGAGCTCGACATAGGCCGCCCAGCTGTCGCGCGAACCCGCGGCACTCACCGCCTCGGTACCAAAGATCAGGCCGCGCTGGAACTGGTCGTCGGGCACGTCCTTGACGCTTTCGTCGCGGTACTCGACACCCGCCGCCATGCGGACCTTGCCGGCCGGCATGTCGAACAGCTCGCCGGTGACCTGGCCGTCATACATCGTGAGTTCGGCCTTGCCGCGGCGCACGAGGCTCGTCGTGATGGCATCGATGACCGACGCCGGGTTCTGCACGCCGCCGAACGGGTTGTAGCGACCGGCGTTGATTTCCGTCTGCAGGAAATCGGTCCGCACCCAGCCCATCGAGCGATCGCCGGACTGCTCCGACTTGCTGCGCGCCCGCTGGGCCGCGAGCTCCCAGTCCCAGTTGTCGCCGAACTTGCCGCGCAGGCCGACGACGGCCCGCAGGTTGTCCGACTCGATGTCCCACTGCCGCGGTCCCGCGTCGACCGTGCGGTAGCGGCCGATCTGGATGCTGGTCGCGCCCGGGAACGGATTGTTCGGGTGGGTCACCGGCACGGTGAGGTTGGCGGACTCGTCGAGCGGCGTCGGTGCCCCCTGCGCGAAGGAGTTGTTGTGCTGCACCCCGATCTCGGTGAAGAGCTCGACGCCGGCGCCCAGCGCCTGGTGGCCAAGGAGCATGAGGCCGGTGCGCTCGGCCTTCGGGATCAGCAGGTTCCAGGGGCCGAAATCGTAGAGGCAGGTCTGGCCCGCGATGCTGCCCGGCGGGCAGGCCGGATCGCGCGTCGTCACGCCGTTCACGATGAAGCGGCCCGGATAGCCGCGCGACGAGCGGAAGTCCTCGCCGCCGCGGGCCGACTGGTTCGCCGTGCCGAGCGAGCCGCGGTCCTTGTTCGCCAGCGTGGTGTTCTTGAAGTAATCGAAGATCAGCGTGAGGTTCGAATCGTCGTCGCCGATGCCCCAGATCGCCGACGCCGTCGTCTCGTCGTACGGGCCGCTCGTGACGCTGCCGTAGCCACCCGAGAGCTCGAGGCCCTGGTAGTCCTTGCGCAGGATGATGTTGATCACGCCCGCGACCGCGTCCGAACCGTAGATCGCCGACGCGCCGTCCTTCAACACCTCGACGCGTTCGATCGCGGCGACCGGGATCGAGTTGATGTCGACGAAATTGGTCGTGATGTTCTCGGCGAACGCACTGATCGCGACGCGCCGGCCGTTGACGAGCACCAGCGTCGCATCGGCACCGAGGCCGCGCAGGCTGATGGAGGCCGCACCGTTGGCGGTCGAGTCCTGGTTGTTGCCGCGGGTGGAGAAGGCGCCATTGCCGTTGGCCGGCAGCTTCTCCATCAGCTGCTGCAGGTTGCTGTAGCCCGATTTCTCGATGTCCTCGCGGCTCACGGTCGCGACCGGAGACGGGTTCTCGAAGTCCGAACCGCGCGCGATGCGCGAGCCGGTGACGACGACCTCGTCCGTGGCTTCACCCTGGGCGAAACCCGTACTGGCCGTCGCGACCGCAGCCAGCGCGAGCAGGCCGCCGCGCAGGAGCACACTCGTGCGCGGGCGTGAATGATGAGTACTCATCCTGAAAACTCCCCTGTGTTTTGCATTGCCCACTTGTAGGGCCTTGGCAACATATTCTACCGAAGGCTTCCAGGAGTCAAAGCCGTGGTGTTGCTTTAAAACATCAACTGCCGGCGGCTGCGGGCCGGCGCCGGGCCGGTGCGGCGGCCACCGTCCCTTGCGGTATCAGGGCTTTGCGGAGGCCTGTCGCTTCACCGCGTCGGCGGCGGCCGCGATGGCATCGGCGTCGCCGAGGTACCGGCTGGCAACGGGTCGCAGGCTGTCATCCAGCTCGTAGACGCGCGGCACGCCGGTGGGGATGTTCAGTTCGACGATGTCCGCTTCCGAGACCTCATCGAGCATCTTCACCATGGCGCGCAGGCTGTTGCCGTGCGCGACGACGACGACGTTGCGCCCGGCGCGCAGCGGCGGCGCGATGCACGCCTGCCAGGCCGGCAGCACGCGCGCCAGCGTGTCCTTCAACGACTCGGTGGCGGGCAGCAGTGCGGGGTCGATGCCCGCGTAGCGCGGATCGAACCGCGGATGGCGCTCGTCGTCGAGCGCGCGCGGCGGCGGCGGGATGTCGTAGCTGCGGCGCCAGACCTTCACCTGGGCCTCGCCGTGCCGCTCGACGGTTTGCGCCTTGTCGAGGCCCTGCAGTGCGCCATAGTGACGCTCGTTGAGGCGCCAGTTGCGCTCGACCGGCACCCACATGCGGTCGGTCTCATCGAGGATGTGCCACAGCGTGCGGATCGCGCGCTTCAGCACGGACGTGAAGGCGACGTCGATCGCAATGCCCGCCCGGCGGATCTCGGCGCCGGCCTGCGTCGCTTCGGCGCGGCCCTGGTCGGTCAGGTCGACATCCGTCCATCCGGTGAAGAGATTCTGCAGGTTCCAGGTGCTCTGGCCGTGGCGGACGAGGATGAGGGTACCGGGCACGGAAGACTCCTGGGAAAACAACAGCGCCGGCCCGCAGTTTACAGCCAGGCCGCCGGGTTCGTTGCATGGGCGTCGAGGCCGAGCGGGCAACGAACCGCGCGCTGCGCGCGCGCGCGCGCGAACAGCGCCTGGTTGGCGGCATGGCGATCGCGGGCGGCAGGGGCGTGGTGCAGGTGCCAGGCGATGCCGCCGAAGACCAGCGTGCGCCGCGCGCGGCCGAGGTGCCGGAGGCGCGCGGCGAGGTCCTTGTCCTCCGGGCCCCAGCCGACGAAGGCTTCGTCGAAGCCATTGACCGCGACGAGATCGTCGCGCCAGAGCGCGAAATTGCAGCTCTTCACGGCGACGAAACCGTTCGCGAGCCGTGCACAGGCGCGTGCGAGCGCCGGCCGGCGCCAGCCGTACAGGCGCCGCAGGCCGACCGCACCGCGCGGACCCGCCGGGTCCGCCGGCGCCGCGAGCGCCACGCGCGTCGCGTCGTCGTCGAGGGGTATGCGCACGCCCTGGACGAACGCGCCGCGCCGCGCGGCGGCCGCGTGATCGGCGATGAAGTCCGCGTGCAGCAGCATGTCGCCGTCGATGAAGACGAGGTAGTCGCCGCGGCTCGCTGCAGCGGCGAGGTTGCGCAGTCGCGCGACGCGAAAGCCCTCGTGCTGCTGGCGGATGTACGCCACGGGCGTGCGCACCCGCGCCGCGAAGCGGCGGACGGCGTCGAGTGTCGCCGGGCCGGAGCCGTCGTCGGCCACCAGGACTTCTTCGGGCATGCGGCCCTGCGCCGCCACCGTGGCGAGCACGGCAGCGAGGGCCTCGGGCCGCTCGTACGTCGTGACGACGAGCGAGACGCGCATCAGCGCTCAGCCATCGGCGAGCTTGCGGATCGCCTCGACCCCCACCGACAGTGTCGCGAAATCCGGCCGCTCGGTCGCACGCATGTCGGCGAGCATGCGCGTCCACTGCGAGTGGTCGTCGGCCCGTGCCGCGATCCAGGCCGCGATCGGATCGCGGGCCGCGCCGCGCCGCGCGGTCGAACGCAAGACCTGGGCGGCGAGCTTGCGATGCGCCCGCGCGGCGCTGCTGCGCAGGGCCGAGCGCGCGCTCGCCTGCCAGGGGCCCGAGACGCCGAGGCTGCCGATCTGCGTGCGGATCCAGTCGAGGCCGGTCGCCGCGCCGA
>CAZRLI010000042.1:0-10222 GCA_964600535.1 uncultured Steroidobacteraceae bacterium
CCGTCAACAAGATGGACCTCGTCGGCTGGTCGCGCGAGACCTTCGAGCAGATCGAGGGCGAGCTGCGCGCCACGGCCCGGCGGCTCGGGTTCGGGGAGCCCGCCTGCGTGCCGCTCTCGGCCTTGCAGGGCGACAACGTCGCCGTGCGCAGCCCCGCCGCGCCCTGGTACGCGGGGCCGACCCTGCTCGACTGGCTCGAGCAGGTCGAGGTGGACCGCGACCGCTCGCTGCTGCCCCTGCGCCTGCCGGTGCAGTGGGTCAACCGGCCGAGCGCCGATTTCCGCGGCTATTCGGGCACGATCGAGGGCGGCAGCCTGCGGCCGGGCGATTCCGTTTGCGTGCTGCCTTCCGGGGCGCAGGCCCGCGTCGCGCGCATCGTCACCCGCGACGCCGACCTCGATGTCGCGGTCGCGGGACAGGCCGTCACGCTGGTGCTCGATCGGGAGATCGACGCCAGTCGCGGCGACCTGTTCTCGGAAGCCGCACGCCGGCCTGCGGTGGCCGACCAGGCGGAAGCAACCCTGGTCTGGATGCACGAGACCGCCATGTTGCCCGGGCGTGCCTACCTCGCGCGCATCGGCACGCGCACCGTGGGTTGCACGGTGACCGACCTGAAGCACCGGCTCGACGTCGCCACGCTCGGCAAGCTCGCGGCGCGCACGCTCGAGATGAACGACATCGGCGTCGCAACGCTGTCGTTCAGCGAGCCGGTGGCGTTCGATCCATATGCGGAGAATCGCGGGACGGGTGCCCTGGTATTGATCGACCGGCTCACCAACGACACGGTCGGCGCGGGCACGCTGCACTTCGCGCTGCGCCGCTCGCAGAATGTCCACTGGCAGGCGCTCGACATCGACAAGCGCCAGCGCGCCGCGCAGAAGTCGCAGCGGCCGCGCGTGCTGTGGTTCACCGGCCTCTCGGGGTCCGGCAAGTCGACCATCGCGAATCTCGTGGAGCGCAGGCTCCACGCGCAGGGCCGCCACACCTACCTGCTCGACGGCGACAACGTGCGCCACGGCCTGAACCGCGACCTCGGCTTCCGCGATGCCGACCGGGTCGAGAACATCAGGCGGGTGGCGGAGGTCGCGAAGCTGATGACCGACGCGGGCCTGATCGTGCTCGTGTCCTTCATCTCGCCGTTCCGGTCCGAGCGGCGCATGGCGCGCGAACTCTTCCCGGCGGGCGAGTTCATCGAGGTGTTCGTCGACACGCCGCTCGCCGAGGCGGAACGGCGCGATACCAAGGGCCTGTATGCCAAGGCGCGGCGCGGCGAGCTCAGCCATTTCACCGGCATCGATTCCCCGTACGAGATGCCGGAGAATCCCGAGCTGCACATCGACACGACGTCGATGTCGGCGCAGGAGGCGGCGGAGCGGGTGGTGGCGCGGCTCGGCGAACCGTGATGGAGGCGACATGAAGGCGATGAGACCCGGGACGGGATGGCCGGCGTGGGTGGCATTGCTGGCAGCGGTCGTGGCGGTGGCGCGCGCCGACGACACCGCGCGCGAGCAGTTGAATGGCATCCTCTGGATGCAGCAGTCGGCGGAGTACGCGGCGCTCACGTCGCAGGTGTACGGCCAGGCGACCGCCCGGCTGCCCGCGCTCGCGGCGCCGGGATCGGCCGCGCTCGAACAGTGGGGCAGCCCGCCCGAGGCGCTCGCCGCGCTGCCCACCGCGATCGTGCTCGACATCGACGAGACGATCCTCGACAACAGCTACTACCAGGCGCGGCTGGCAGGCCGGCGCCAGGAATTCAGCGCGGCGAGCTGGGAGGCCTGGGTACTGGAGGCCGCCGCAACGCCGATCGCCGGCGCGCTCGAGTTCCTGCGCGCTGCCCATGCCGCGGGCCACCGCATCTTCTACGTCACCAATCGCGCGTGTCCGCTGACGCCCGAGCCGGCCGGGACCGACCCGTGCCCGCAGCGCACCGCAACGATGCGCAATCTCGTGGCGCTCGGCTTCCCCGAAGCGGGGCGCGACGACAGCTACCTCATGCGCAATGGCGAGCCCGGCTGGCGGGCGGCCGACAAGGGGCCGCGCCGCGCCGCGATCGGCAGCCGCTACCGCATCGTCGCCCTGTTCGGTGACGACCTGCGCGACTTCGTCGAGCGCGACGTGTTCGCGGCCCGGCGCGCGGAACTGGCGCCGCTGTTCGGCGCGCGCTGGTTCATGCTGCCGAACCCGGTCTACGGATCGTGGGAGCGGCAGCTGGTCGGGAAGGCCTGCGGCGAGAAGGACAAGCCGCGTGATTGCCAGCGCAAGCAGCTCGAGCGCAAGTACCGGCTGCTTGAAACAGCTCCGCAGGCCCGGGGCCCGTAGGCCACCGCCAGGTCGCCGGAGGCCGCAAGCACCGGCCGGCGCCTGGCAGCGTCGCGCTATGGGCGGCTGGCCGTCTCCACGTCCACCCACACCAGGTGGTGATCGGACGGCGCCGGCGAATCGTCGGTCGGCCAGTCGACGCCCGCGTCGAGGATCATGAGATCACGCGACGGCAGCACATAATCGGCGCGGAGGTTCCCCGTGTGCCGGTCCTCGAAATCCGCCGTGTCGGTGGCGGGGTCGCCGTGCTGGTCCCGGTTGGCGCCACCCTGGCGCCGCGCGGCGAGCCGCGCGCCTTCGCTGGCCGGAGCGGGTGTCGCGCGCAGGCGCGGATGCCCGAGCAGCTGCCGTATCGCGTGAGCCACCGATTCGCCGTCCACCGGATCGGCGTTCTGGTCGCCGAGGATCACGAACTTCGCCCCCGCATCGAGGCCGCCGCGGCGGCCGGCGTCGTCGACGATCCACGCGTCCTCACCCGGTGACAGGTAGTCGGCCCAGAGCCGGATCTCGTCGTGGTTGCGGCGCCCGTTGCGGTCCTCGGGTCCATCGAAGACCGGCGGCGTCGGGTGACTCGCGAGGACGTGCAGGGTGGTCGCGCCGATGCGGACCGGCACGTCCCAGTGGCTTTTCGAGCTGAGCGGCAAGCGCGCCAGCGCCTCGGGCGGGTACCAGCCGGGCGGCAGCAGTGCACCCGGCATGTCGCGCCAGAGCAGATGCCGGAAGCTGCGCACCCCCGCGCTATCGATCGGATAGCGCGACAGCAGCAGCATGCCGTACTGTCCCGGGAAAGCACCGTACCCCAGTGCGTCGCCGGGTCCGCCCACGCGCCCGTCGTGGTCGAGGTCGAGGCCCGAGGGGACGCCCGTGTTGACCGGCGCGAGGTAGCGCCACCGGTAACTGATCGAGTGCCCGCCCGCCTGCGGCACCGCGAGATAATGCTCCTGGAACTCGTCGGCTGCCGTGCCGGCGTCGTCATGGTCGAACTCGTTCAGCAGCAGGATATCCGGGCGCACGCGCTGGATGACCGCCGCGATCGCGCGGGCCTGCGCGTCATCGCCCGATGCAAGGTCCGCCGCCAGCCGCCCCTCGACGGGGCGGTTGAGGCTGGCGTTGAAGGTGGCGATGCGGAGCCGGTCGGCGCTGGCGGCCACCCAGGGCAGGCAGCCCAGGGCCAGTAGCCAGCCATGCCGGATCCGCATCCTCAGAACTCGAAGCGCACTCCCAGTTGCATCTGCCAGACGGAGGCCTGCGCCGGCGAGACGACGAAATTCGCAGGCGCCGGTCCCGTGCGGCCGGGCAGGGGCGAATAGGTGTAGCGCCCCGTCGCCGGATTGATGGTCGCGTTCAGCACCGGCGCGACGTACGGGAACTGCACCGACGCGAGCTGGCCCCAGTCCTTGTTGATGAGGTTCGCGACATTCCTGATGTCGAGGGTGACGACCGCGCGCGCGCTGTCGAAGAACGCCGGGATCTCCTGCGACAGGCGCAGGTCCGCCGCGGTGACCCAGGGGCTGTTGAACGCGTTGCGCGGCGCGATCTGGCCGCGATACTTGTCGAGGCCGCTCGCGACGATGAAATCGTCGAGCGCCTGCGGGGTGAGGCCGCCGCCGTAGTCCACGTCACCCGGATTGAGCGGCACGTAGAAGAGCTGCCGCTGGCGCGCATTCTGGCGTGGGTCGCCGAAGGCTGATGTCGCCGATCCGAAGGTGTAGCTGAAGGGGCGGCCGGAGCGGCGCTCGACGAACAGGCCGACCTGGGTCTTGTAGTCGCCGAAGAACGCCTTGCGCCAGGTGAGTTGCAGCGGGAAGCGGTGCGTGATCTGGTAGTTCGAGGTCGCGAGCGCCGGATCGTTCGGGTCGGCGGTGGCGACGTTGTCCCAGTTGGACGAAGCCTGCGAACTGGTGCCGGGATTGACGTCCTTGATGTCCTGGTGGCCGTAGCCGAGGTAGGCGTCGAAGCGGCCGTAGCGCGTGTCCCAGCTTCCCGTGAGGTCGAGTGTCCAGACGATGCCGCGCCCTTCGCCCGTGTTGGTGAGCAACAGGTCCTGCGCCGAGCCGCGGCTCGACGGTCCCTGCTGCGCGTAGATGGGCCGGCCATCCGGTGCGGTGCCGGTGCGCGTCAGTCGCAGGTCGCGGTAGAGGATCTGGTCCTTGACCTCGGTGTAGATGAGGTCGGCGCTCACCCGGTAGTTGCTGCCGAGCGCGCCGAGATCGAAGAAATGCTCGAGGCCGAGGTTGTAGCGCCACGACGATGCGACTTCATAGTCGGGGTCGATCGCATTGACCGGGCCGTCCCCGGCCAGCGTGCCCTGCGCGGCGAGGATCGCGGCCGGGATGACGCTGCCGTCGACGTTGGTGAGGATCTGCGCCGACGGGATGGGCGCCCCGGCAGGCGCACTGCATACCGTGGGGCTCATCGAATTGGCCGGGCAGTTTTGCGCCACGATCGCGACGCCATCGTTCGCGAAGCTGTTCGACAGCCAGACGGTCGGCGAACCGCCGCCGAACAGGCCCACGCCGCCGCGGATCTTGGTGTCGGTCGCGACCTCCCAGTCGAAGCCGAGGCGCGGCAGCAGCAGGTCGCGACCGTCATAGGTCTCGGTGTTGCTGAAGCCGTAGCGCGCGGCGAAGTTCGCATTGGCGCGCGGCCGGTCGCCCGACGAGTAGCGCTCGTAGCGCAGGCCGCCCTGCACCGTGAGCTCCGGCAGGATGCGCCAGGAGTCCTGCAGGTAGAAGCTCAGCGTGTCGGTGCCGAAGGCGGCCGCGCCGTCCGCGGCGTTGTTCGACACGGCGTTGCTGTAGCTGAAGCTGGCGGCATTGCGGTTCTGGTAGTCGGCGATCGAGTTGAAGATGTACTGGCCGAGGCTGCGCGGCACGAACTGGTTGAAGATGTCGAGCTGCTCGAGCTCGCTGCCGAACGTCACCGTGTGGTCGCCGAAGACCATGTCGGCCTTGAGCTTGAAGGTGTTGAGATCGTTGGTCAGCACGTTGGCGTGGCGGAATTCATCCGGGCCGACGTGCACGATGCCGCCGGTGGCCGTGCGCACCTGGAACTCGGAAAAGTTCGCGCCGAATACCGGCGTCTGGGGAGCGGTGACTTCCTTGCGGCCCGCCTTGAACTCCGTGGTGAGCCAGGGCGTCCAGCTGGAGAACAGCTGCAACGACAGGTTCTCGAGATTGATCGGGCGCTCGTACCAGTTGGAGCGCGTACCGAGGCGGCCGGTGGCCGCGTTGGCATTGGGCTGCACGATCGACAGCCCTTCATTGCGCTGGTAGGCGACCGAGACGCGGTGGTCGTCGGTGATCTGCCAGTCGAGCTTGGCGAGGATGCGCTCGTCCTCTTCGGTGTTGGAGCGCGCGAGCCCGCCGGCGTCGTAGCCGTAGACGCTCTGCGTGATCGCAAGGATCTGGTTGAAATCGGCCTCGGACACCTGGTTGACGTTCACCGGGAAGCCGGCGCCGGCCGGGCCTTCGTTGACCGGCGTTTCGCGCTCGACCTTCTCGTAGCTCAGGAAGAAGAACAGGCGGTCGCGCAGGATCGGGCCGCCGAGCGTCGCGCCGTAGCTGAACTCGTCGAAGTTGAGGTTGATCCGGCGGTCCTTGCTGCGGTCACCCGCCCAGGAGTCCTGGTTCTTCACGTACCAGGCGGAACCGTGGAAATCGTTGCTGCCGGACTTCGTGACGATGTTGACGGTGCCGCCCTGGAAGCCGGAGTACTGGACGTCGAACGGCGCGACCTCGACCGTGAATGCCTCGATCGCATCGAGCGTGACCGGGGCGCGATTGGACGGATAGCCGTTGTTGTTGAGGCCGAAATCGTCACTCTCGCGGATGCCGTCGACCGTGATGCTGTTGTACTTGTTGTTCGTACCGGCGATCTCCATCGCGTCGACGTTGGTCGCGTCGATCCAGATCTTGGGGTCGATGCGCGCGATGTCCTTGATGTCGCGACCGATGCTCGGCATCCCCTCGATGTCCTGCAGCGAGAAGCTGGTGCCCGCGCCGAGCGCGAGTTGCTGCTCGCGCGCGCCCGCGACGACGACCTCGGTGAGCGCGAGCCGCATCTGCAGGCTCACGCTCGTGGGCCGGCCGACCTGCGCCGTGACGCCCTCGGCCGACGAGGCGTCGTAACCGTCCTTGGTGACGGCGACCGTGTACGGGCCGCCGACGCGTACGTTCGACAGCGAGAAGTAGCCGTCGGCGCGCGTCGTGACGACGGCGCTGGTTGCCGTCGGGACGTGCGTGATCGTGACCTGCGCGCCCTCGAGCGGGTTGCCGTCCGTGTCGTTGACCTGGCCGACGATCTGGCCGGTGGTGACCTGGGCCAATGAAGGCGGGCTCGCCACGGCGAGCACCGCAAGGCAGACGAGCGCGAACGCGAAGCGGGCAATGCCGCGGCAGCCTGTAATCATGTTTTTCTCCCCTGGCGCGCAGCTAAAGCTAATTGGATGTCGCGTTAATGACAATGACTACGCGCGGCCGGTCCGCATGGCCGAGACGAAATGTCGGCGGCACAAGGGGATATAGCGATCATTGCCACCAATTTCGACCTGTGCCCCGGAACGCTCGACCGCGCCGTCGGGCGACACCCGCACCACCATGGTCGCCTTGCGGCCGCAATGGCAGATGGTCTTGATTTCGACGAGGTTGTCTGCCCAGCCGAGGAGCTGCGCGCTGCCCGGGAAGAGCTCGCCGCGGAAATCGGTGCGCAGCCCATAGCAGAGCACCGGGATGCCGAGCTCGTCGACCACGGCACAGAGCGCCCGCACCTGCGAGGGCTCGAGGAACTGCGCCTCGTCGACCAGTACGCAGGCGACCGGTGCGTGGGCGTGCTCGCGGGCGATCCCGGCGTAGAGATCGTCGCCCGCGCCGAAGTGCCGCGCGTCGGCGGCGATGCCGATGCGCGAGTGCACGCGGCCGGCGCCCCGGTCGTCGAAGCGCGCGGTGTAGACGAGCGTGCGCATGCCGCGCTCGCCGTAGTTGTGGCTCGCCTGCAGCAACGCCGTCGACTTGCCGGCGTTCATCGTCGAATAATAGAAATAGAGCTTCGCCACGCCGCGGCCTGCTCAGTAGGCGACGATGCCCACGATCGCGCCGGTCATCGTCGAAGCGAGCGTCGCCGCGACCAGCGCGCGAAAGCCGAGGTCCGCGAGGTCGCGCTTGCGCTCGGGTGCCATCGCGCCGATGCCGCTGATCTGGATGCCGATGCTCGAGATGTTGGCGAAGCCGCACACCGCGTAGATCGTGATCAGGCGGCTGCGGTCCGTCAGCGCGTCGTGGGGCAGGTCCGCGAGTCGCAGGTACGCGATGAATTCGTTCAGCACCGTCTTGACGCCGATCAGCGAGCCCGAGGTGAGCGCCTCGCTCCACGGGATGCCCATCAGCCAGGCCATCGGCGCAAACACCCAGCCGGCCATCCGCTCGAGCGTCAGCGGCGCGCCGCCGGGGTGCGGCAGCAGGTCGAGCGCACTGTTCAGCAGCGCGACGAAGGCGATCAGCACCAGCAGGATCGCGAGGATGTTGAGATAGATGTTGAGGCCGTCCGAGGTGCCGCGCGAAATCGCATCCATTGCGCCCTCGTAGATGCGTGGCGGCTCGGCCGCCTTTGCGTGTGCCGCTTCGGCCTCGTCGGGCAGCATCACGTGGGCGAACAGGATTGCCGCGGGCACCGACATGATCGATTTCGTGATCAGGTGGCCGAGGATGCCCTCGAACTGCGGCCCGAGCATCGCGGCGTAGATCACCATGACCGAGCCGGCGATCGTCGCCATGCCGGCCGTCATCAGCAGCAGCAGCTCGTAGCGTGTCATCGAGGCGATGTACGGCCGCACGAGCAGCGGCGCCTCGATCTGGCCCAGGAAGACGTTGGCCGTCGCGGCGAGCCCCGCCGGGCCGCGCGTGTCGAGCGCCCGCTCGAACACCCAGGCGATCGCGCGCACCACGAGGGGCAGGATGCGCCAGAACCAGAAGAGCGCCGACAGCGCCGACATCACGATCACGAGCGGCAGTACCTGGAACGCGAAGGTCACCAGCGCGCCGGGATTGGTGACGGTGAAGGGCGGCGCGCCGCCGCCGAGGTAGCCGTAGATGAACGAGGTGCCTTCGCGCGTCGCGGCGCCGAGCGCGCCGACCGCGCGGTTCACCGCGGCGAGCCCATCGCTGATGACCGGTACCTTGAGCAGCAGGATGCAGATCGCGAACTGCAGCACGACGGCGATCACGACGAGCTTCCAGTTGATGCGGCGGATGTTCGAGCTGAAGGGCAGGGCGAGCGCCACGAACACGCACAGGCCGAGGATGGCCTGGAGGTACAGGGCGTAGTTCATAGCAGTTTGATCTCTTTCAGGCGCTGCAGCAGGTAGGCGTCCGCGGTGATGGGCTCGGGGTAGCGATCGGGCACCTCGGCCGAGATGCAGGACGGCAGGGTGCGGATCTCGAAATCCGGGTTGAAATGCAGGAAGTAGGGCATCGAATAGCGCGCGTGGCCGGCGCGCCCCGGCTCGGGGTTGACGACGCGATGGGTCGTCGAGCGCAGCACGCCGTTGGTGAGCCGCTGCAGCATGTCGCCGACATTGCACACCACCGATCCCGGCAGCGGATTGACCGGCAACCAGTGGCCCTCGCGCGTGCGGATCTCGAGCCCCGGCTCCTCGGCGCCGAGCAGCAGCGTGATCACGTTGATGTCCTCGTGCTCGCCCGCCCGCACGCTGCCGGATGCGTCCTCCACCGGCGGGTAGTGGAGCACGCGCAGCACGCTGTTGCCCTCGTTGACCTTGTCCTCGAAGTAGTCGCGCGGCAGCGCGAGCGCACAGGCGATCGCGCCGAGGAGGCGCCGGCCGAGCGCGTCGAACGCCTCCCAGAGCGCGAGCGTGCGCTCGCGAAAGCGCGCCACTTCCGTGACCCAGAGGTTCGCGGGCATCGACGCCGCATACCGATGCCCCGGCGGCAGCTCGCGGCCGACGTGCCAGAACTCCTTCAGGTCGTGGTGACTGGCACCCTTGGCGGTTTCGATGCCGAACGGCGTGTAGCCGCGCGCGCCGCCGCCGCCCGGCACGTGATAACGGCGCTTGACGTCTGGCGGGAGCGCGAAGAACTCGCGATAGGCCGCGAGGCAGTCGTCGATCAGCGGCTGGTCGATGCCGTGGTCGGCGATGACCACGAAGCCAAAGCGCTCATACGCGGTGGCGATCGCGCGTGCAAAGGCATCCGTCTCGACCGCTGAAGCGGAGAGCGTGGGAACGTGTTCGCTCATGGGCCCGTCCATTGTGCGCCTGTGGCGACAGGTGCGCCACGAGGTGCCACAATCGGGCGGCGAACGACCATCAAGGGGGTTGCCATGCCATTGCTCAAACGCGTGGCCGCAGAGTTCTTCGGGACGCTGTGGCTGGTCCTGGGTGGCTGCGGGAGTGCGGTACTGGCCGCGAGGTTCCCCGAGATCGGCATCGGGCTCGTGGGCGTGGCGCTCGCCTTCGGCCTGACGCTGCTCACCATGTGCTACGCCATTGGGCACATTTCCGGCTGCCACCTCAATCCCGCGGTGACGCTCGGCCTGTTCGCGGGCGGGCGGTGCAAGGCGGGCGATGTCGTGCCTTATATCGTCGCGCAAGTCGCCGGCGCGATCGTGGCGGCCTGGCTGCTGCTGACCATCGCGAGCGGCAACGGCGCCGACGTGCTGGCGGGCGGCCTCGCGGCGAATGGATTCGGCGAGCACTCGCCGGGCAGCTACGCGATGGGCGCGGCGTTCATCTGCGAAGTCGTGCTGACGTTCTTCTTCCTGATGATCATCATGGGTGCGACCGACAAGCTCGCGTCGCCGGGCTTCGCGGGCCTCGCCATCGGGCTCGCGCTCACGCTGATCCACCTGATCAGCATTCCGGTGACCAACACCTCGGTCAACCCGGCCC
>CAZRLI010000043.1:0-10221 GCA_964600535.1 uncultured Steroidobacteraceae bacterium
CGACATGTGCGGCGTGATGATGGTGCGTGGTGTGCGCCACAACGGGTGCTCGGCCGGCAGCGGCTCGGGATCCGTCACGTCGAGGCCGGCACCACCGACCTGGCCCGAGTGCAGCGCCGCGACCAGGTCATCCGTGACGACGCTCTGGCCGCGCCCGAGGTTCACGAAATAGGCGCCGCGCTTCATCGCGGCGAAGAACCTCGCATCGAACAGGCCGCGTGTCCCGTCGGTGAGCGGCAGCGCCGCGACCACCGCGTCGGCGCGGGCCGCCAGGGAGGGCAGTTCCGCGGGCTTGCCCACGTACTCGACGAAGGGCGGGCCCGGCCGGTCCGAGGCGCGCGTGGCAATCACCCGCATGCCGAGCGCGTGGGCGCGGCCCGCGACCTCCGTGCCGATGCCGCCGAGGCCCACCACGAGCAGCGTCTTGCCGCGCAGGACCCGCACCGGGGCACCGGCGCCCGTCGCTTCGTCCCAGCGGCCGGTTGCCTGGTGCGCAAGGTAGGTGTCGAGATGGCGTGCCAGCGCAAGCAGCAGCGCGATCGCGTGCTCCGCCATCGGCGGACCGAGCGCGCGCTGCATGTTGGTGACGACGATGGCCCGCTCATGCACGGCGGGCAGCACCACGCACTTGTCGACGCCGGCCGAGAAGGTCTGCACCCAGCGCGCCGCCGGGGCGGCGGCGAGCAAGTCCGCCTCGCAGTAGCCGAGGAAAGCGTCGGTTCCCGGGGCGGCCTTCAGGGCGTCGCCGGGCGTCGCCGCCACGACGATGGTTGCGCCCGCCGCCGCGGCGCCGAGGAACTCGGCGGCGTCCGCCCCGAAATCGCCGCGCACGACGATCCTGCGCAGCGGCCGCCAGCCGGCGCGCTCACGCACCGGGACGGCATCGGCCTGCAGGCCGAGTGCATCGATCAGGGCCGCGACGTCAGGCGGTGTCGCCGCGTGTGCAACGGCCGGCCCGAGGAGCGTGGCAAGCAGGCAGCCGAGGGCGGGGTGCGTTCGCATGCCGGGAGTGTCGCGCGTGGGGATTTCGCCGTAAAGACCGCCGTTTCTCGGCGTGCCATTGCGACGGCTGGCGTGCCCAATGAAGCCTCGAAAGAGCGGAGGGTTTGCACATGACATCGAGGCAGGTATCCCGCGGTCAGGGCATGACCGAGTACATCATCATCGTGGCACTGATCGCCGTGGCCGCGATCGGTGTCTATACGGCATTCGGCGATATCGTGCGCGGCCAGACATCCGTTGCCGCGTCGGCGCTCGCCGGTGCCAGCTCCGGCGGCGCGCGCGGTGCCGTCAACCAGGCGCAGCAGCGCTCCAATACCGAGGGTCAGTCGCAGAAGACCCTGCAGGACTTCGAGCAGTAGACCGTGCCGGGGCAGCGCGGACATGCAGTGGCTTTCACGCTGGCCCTGCTCGCGTGCCTGGCGGTCGCGGCGCTGCTCGTGTACGACAGCGGCCGGCTCGTCGCGCAGAAGCGGCGCCTGTTCGACGCCGCCGATTCCGCGGCGCTGTCGGCCGCCATGTTCGAGGCGCGCGTGCTCAACTTCGAGGGCTACATGAATCGCGCCATCGTCGCGAACCAGGTCGCGATGGCGCAATCGGTCAGCCTGCGCTCCTGGCTCGACTACATGACCCGCACCGTCGATCGTGCCAACCGGGTCACGCGCTTCGTGCCCTACCTCGGCGCGGCAACCAACACGCTGCGCAACGTCATGGCTGGTGTCAATCGCGTCGCACAGCGGCTGCTCGTCGCGGGCGAGGGCACGCTTGCACTGTTCACCACGGACTTCGCTGCCGCCAGCGAGGCGCTGCATCTTGCGGCGCTGCCGGCCACCCTCGAGCTCGTGGGGCGCAGCGCTGCTGCGAACTTTCCCGGCGCTTCCCTCAGCGAGACGGGGCAGGCACTGCTGCTGGCGCACGGCGCGCGCTGGGGCGAACTGACGCGCCGCTACGAAGGCGCGCGGCGCGGCCGCCAGAAGGACGTCGTGCAACGCTCGCTCGATCGCTTCACCGTCGATCGGGGCATCTCGTTCGGCGTGCCGGCCATCGTGCGACTCGAGAAGCGCGGTGGTACGGACCTGCTCGGCTTCGAGACCTGGCGCGGCATGGACACCCTCGCGCTGCACCAGCTGACCTTCTTCGGGTGGCGCGAGACTTTCTCGGTGGGCTGGGGCGCAGCGGAGCAGGGGCGGCGGACATCGCTGCGAGGCCAGCACGGCGGCAGTTACCGGGCGAACCGCCGCACCTCACGCGCAGCGATGCGCGACTTGCGCGCCTCCCGCCTGTCGCGCGGACTGCCCGCGATGCGCGACATGGCGCGGCTCGAGACCAGGGCCGGGAACGACCTGCGCATCGACCTGGAACTCGAGGTGCCGGTCGAGTCCGCCTTCGGTTCTCCACGGCGCACCATGACCGCGCTCGCGGCCGCACGCTCGTTCCATGCGCGCCCGGTGCCGCGGGCCGACCGGCGGCGCGAACTGGCGAGCCTCTATTCACCGTATTGGCAAGCGCGCCTCGCGACACCACCGTGGGTGCTGGCGCCATGAACGGCCGCGGTCAGGCACTGAGCGAGATGCTGGTCGTGCTGCTCGGGCTCATCCCCATGGTGCTCGCAATCCTGTCCCTCGCGGGCCTGCAGGACCTTGCGGCCACGACACAGGCGGCGGCGCGCTATGCCGCCTTCGATCGTGCGCTCGCGCCGGAAGGAGCCGCGACGCTCGCGGCGCGCATGGCGCGCCATGTATTCGACGCCGCGCCGGGGCCGGTGCGCGCGGCCTCGCCCGCAAGCGGCTGGGCCGCCTACCCGGGACTCTGGATCGATCCGGTCACGCGGGCACCGTGGCTCGATGGGCCCGCACGCGTGTCGCTCGCCACGCGCCCGATGCGACTCGACGGCCTGGCGGGCCGCGCCAGCGACGCGGCCCTGGCACTCGTTTCGCCGGCAGCGCCGCTTGCGCCCGGTCGCTTCGATCTGCGTGCCGGCGGGCCGGTCGAAGCCACCGTGCGCGCGGCGGTGAGCGGCCTGAGTCTCCCGTTCCTGCCGCAACCCCTGGTGCTTGCGGCGCGGGTCAGCGTGCTGGGCGATGCGTGGAGCGCCGACGACGGCCGGCAGGTTGCTGCGCGCGTGCGGGGTCTTGCGCCGCTGCGCGTGTTGTCACCGGTGTCCGCGCTCGTGCAGCCGTTGACCGCGGCGCTCGTGCTATTCGAGCCGCGCCTGCGCGAGTTCTGCCCCGGTGCCGTGGCGCCCGAGGTCCTGCCGGCCGATCGGCTCGTGCCGCGCACACCCGCGCGTACGCGGGAGTTCGTCCGGTGCTGACGGCCGTGCTGTGCGCGACTGCCGCGGCGCTGGCGTCCACGGCCGCGCCCCGGCTGTCGGCCGACGTGGTGCCGCTCGCCAGCGAATGGGCCGTCGTCGACCGCGTCCCGATGGAGTTGCATCGCTATCATTCCCGCCTCGCCCCCGGGGCGGTGCTCGCGCTCTGGGCGGATTACTCGGCGGCGCCCGCGCCGGCGCCACGCGACCTCCCCGGCGGATGGCGCGTCGCGAGCCGCCTGCGGGGAGCGCTGCAGGAAATCCTGCAGGCCCGGCCGGATGGTGCCGGCGGCAGTGAGGTCATACTGTCCCGTGTCGACCTGCTGGCGCCGCCGGCGCGCGCGTTGCCACTGCCGTTCGCGCTGCCCGCGGGCGGCGCGCTCCTGCGCACCGTGGAACTCGCCGATCCGGCTGGGCGCGGCCACCAGTTCATCATCGCGCTGCCCGGCGCGCCCGCGCGGGCCCTGGCGCAACTCTGCCCGCGCCTTCTCGACCGCGGCTGGCACCCGGTGGGCGCGCACGGCTGTGATGGAGCCGGTGGCGCGACATCGCAATGGTTCCTGCGTGGCGCCGAGATGCTCGGCATCGACCTGCGGCCCAGCGGTGCGCATACCCGGGCGGTCATCGGGCACGTGGTGCGCCAGCCATGACGTCCCGCGGCCAGGCGCTCGTCGAGTACACCTGCGTGCTCGTCGTGCTCGTTGCCGCGCTCTGCCTGCCCTGGCTCGGAGGGCCCGCCGTGGTGGTGCGCCTCGAATCCGCGCTGCGCCTCTTCTGGCAGTCCTGGGCCGCCTCCCTGTTGTCCCTCGGGGTGGCGCCATGATGCGGTGGCTGCCGTGGCTCGTCGCGGTGGTGGCGGGCGGCGCTGCCGCGGCGCTCGCCGCGCGCTACATGGGCACGCGCATCGCGGCGGCGGAAGCACGGTTCGCGAGCGAATACCAGCTGCGCCCGGTGATCGTGGCCGCACGTGCGCTGCCCGCCGGTCGCACGGTGCAGCCCGAGGACCTCGCCCTGCGCCGGGTACCGGCGCGCTTTGCGCCGAGCGGGGCGCGGGGTGCCGATGCATCGGGTGAGCTCATCGGCCGCATGACCCTGCACGCACTCGCGCCCGGCGATCCCGTGCTGCCGGCCGCGCTGCAGCCAGGGGAGCCGCCCCTGCTGGCCGCGCTCGTCGGCGATGATCGCCGCGCGATCACCCTTGCCGTCGATGAGATCAATGGCTTCGCAGGCCTGCTGTCACCCGGTGACGTCGTGGATCTCGTCTACGTCGCCGACGACGAGGCCGCCCGCCCGCGCACCGCGGCCGTTCGCCCGCTGTTGCAGGGCGTGACCGTGATCGCCACGGGTCGCAGCACCCGCCGGGCGCGGGCGACGGATGGCGATGGCGTCGCGCGGGACGTCGCGGTCGACTACGCGACCGTGGCGCTCGATGTGACGCCGCTCGACGCGCAGCGCCTCGTGCTGGCCCAGCGCACCGGTGAAGTAACCGTGCTGTTGCGCGGCGCCGGGCCGGTCGGTACCAGCGCCATGCAGGTGGTCGACGCCAGTGCCATCACGGGGGCCGCGCGGCCTCGGCCCATGCGTGCCTTGCGCGCCGTGCAGGTCATCATCGGGGGGATGGCCGCGCGACCCGTCCAGGCCCTCGAGGCGCCGACCACATGAGCGCAAGCCCGGGCGCTGCGTGCCTGCTGTGCCTTGGGTGGCTGGCGCTCCCGGCCGCGGCGGGCCCGTTGCCCGCGCACCTCGACCTGTATGTCGGTGACAGCCGGGTGCTGCAGGTGAACCCGGTGCGGGTCGCGGTCGGCAACGGAGCCGTGATCTCGGTCACCACCTTGCCGGCGGGCGAGTTGCTGCTGCTCGGGGAGAGCGCCGGGCGCACGGCCCTGCAGCTCTGGCTGCGTGACGGCAGCCAGCACCGCATCGTCGTCGATGTCGCCGCAAATGACATGGAAGCAACCCTGCGCACGGTCCGCGAACTGCTTGCCGGCGTCGATGGCGTCGGGGCGCGCCCGATCGGCAATCGCATCGTGCTCGATGGCCTCGCCGCCAGCGGGCGCGCCCAGGACCGTGCTGCGTCCATCGCGAGCCTCTATCCCGGTGTGGTGCTCAATTTTGTCGGCAAGGTCGCGTGGGAGAGCATGATCCATTTCGACGTGCGCATCATCGAGGTGCGCAGCAGCGCCCTGCGGGACGTGGGACTGCGCTGGCGCGACGACATCGCCGGCCCGGAGGCCGGCATCGACGCCGATCTCGTCCGCAATGATCCCGGCCGCGAACAGGCCTGGCCGCCGAAGCTCCATCTCGGCTGGACATCCAGCCTCGATTCCCGCATCCGCCTCCTCGAACAGCGCGGCGACGCCGTGATCGTCGCCGAACCCATGCTCTCCTGCCGCAGCGGTGGCAATGCCCGGTTCGTGTCGGGTGGCGAGTTGCCCATTCCGGTATTCGATCCGCAAGGCGGCGCCGACGTCGAGTACAAGGAGTACGGCGTCATCCTCGATGTCAAGCCGGTCGCCGAACCCGACGGTGCCATCTTCGCCCGCATCGACACGGAAGTGAGCGAGGTGGACGAGGCGCAGCGCGTGCTCGGCGTACCGGGGTTCCTGAAGCGGCGTTCAGCGACCGAGGTCAACCTGCGCGAAGGCGAAACGCTGGTGATCGCGGGTCTCGTCCACCACAACCGTTCCGGCGACCGTCGCCAGGTCCCCGGCCTCGGCAGCCTGCCGGTCGTGGGCGCGGCCTTCCGCAGCCGCACGCGGCGCGAACTCGACTCGGAGCTGGCGATCTTCATCACCCCGCGCATCGTCACGGCAGGGCGGATCGAGGGCCGCGCCGTCGAGACGCCCGGCCAGGCCTCCGATCGCCTGCGGCGGCGCGCCGATGAGCTCAATCGTCGCCTCACGCCGCCCGGCCCGCTGCCATGAGGCCCACGCCATGACGTCGCCGCCGCCGGAACTCGCGCGCAGCCTGCACCAGGCACTGCTCGCCTCGCTCGACCTGCGTCGCCGCGACATCGTGCAGATGCCCGAGGGCGAGTTGCGTGCGCTCGCAGGCGGGCGCCTCGCGCAGATCATCGGCCGGATGCAACTGCCGCCCACCATCGACCGCAATGAACTGCTGCGGTTCGTGGTGGACGAAGCCATCGGCTTCGGTCCGCTCGAGGCACTGCTCGCGGATGATCGCGTCTCCGAGATCATGGTGAACGGTGCCGACAGGGTGTTCGTGGAGCGCGACGGGCGCCTCGAGTCATCGGACACGCGCTTCACCGGCGAAGCCGCCCTGCGCGCGGTGATCGATCGGGTCGTGTCGCGGGTCGGCCGGCGCGTCGACGACTCCTCGCCGCTGGTCGATGCGCGCCTGCCGGACGGCTCGCGGGTCAATGTCGTGCTGCCTCCCCTGTCCCTGTGCGGCGCCGCACTCACGATACGCAAGTTCGGACGACGCCGGCTCGAGGTGGCCGACCTCGTTGCGCTCGGCGCGATCAGCGGGCCGATGGTTGCCTTCCTCGGGGAATGCGTGCGCCACCGGCGCAATATCGTCGTGTCGGGTGGTACCGGCTCGGGCAAGACGACGCTGCTGAACGTGCTGTCGTCACTCATCCCGGAGTCGGAGCGCATCGTCACGATCGAGGACGCCGCGGAGCTGCAGCTTGCGCACGGCAACCTCGTGCCGCTGGAGGCGCGCACCGCGAACATCGAGGGGCGCGGCGCCATCACCATCCGCGACCTCGTGCGCAACGCGCTGCGCATGCGGCCGGACCGCATCGTCGTCGGCGAGTGCCGCGGCGGCGAGGCGCTGGACATGCTGCAGGCCATGAACACCGGCCATGATGGCAGCCTCACGACCGCCCACGCGAACAGCCCGCGCGACCTGCTCTCGCGACTGGAGGTGATGGTGCTGATGTCGGGGGTGGAATTGCCGCTGCAGGCGGTGCGCGAACAGATCGCGGCGGCCATCGACCTGATCGTGCATGTCGCGCGCTTTCCCTGCGGCGCGCGGCGCGTGACGGACATCGTGGAGGTCACCGGCCTCGATGCGGGCGTCATATCGACGCAGGAGCTGTTCCGTTACCTGCGGTCACACGACCGGACCCGCGGCCGCTTCGAGGCAGCGGGGCAGGTGCCGGCCTTCTACGAGGCACTGCGGGCGGCAGGGGCTGAACTCGACTACTCGATCTTCCGCCGCGGGGCGCCGGACAGCGGGCCGTAACCGATGTCCGCACTTATCCTGGTGTTGTGTTCCCTCGCGACCGTGGCGGCGGCCATCGGCATGACACGCGTCACGCGCAGCGCCGCGCGTGCCTTCCGGCGCAGCGCCATCGACGTGCCGGCCAGCGCATTGGCGGACCTCTTTGTCTTCGTCGATGCCGAGCGCCTGCTGCGCGCGAGCGCCGTGGCGGGGGCGGCGGCCCTGTCCCTCGTGCTGTGGGTGTCCGGCTCGTGGCTGGTGGCGCTGGGTTCGGCGGCCGCGATCCTCGGGACCCCGCGCGCGCTGCAGGCGATGTGGCGCAAGCGATACTTGCGGCGCATTGGTGAACAGCTGCCTGACGCCATGGCGATGCTCGCGGGCGCCGTGCGGGCGGGCGCCGCGCTGGCGCAAGGGCTCGAGCAGGTCGCGGGGCGGGTTGCCCTGCCGCTCGGCCACGAGCTTCGGCTCGTGATGCGCCAGCATCGCCTTGGCGTGCGCCTCGAGGAAGCGCTGCGCGGGATGGGCGCCAGGATACCGTTGCCTGAAGTGCGCCTGCTCGTGATCGCGATCGCACTGGCGATGCGGGTCGGCGGCAGCCTCACCGGCACACTGGATCGCCTCACCGACACCCTGCGACGCAAGCATGTGATCGAGGCCAAGCTGCGGGCGCTCACTTCGCAGGGTCGCCTCCAGGCCATCATCGTCACCGCGCTGCCGCTGGCGCTGATGCTCGCCCTGACCGCGCTCGACCCGCGCTCGATGCAACCCCTCTACAGCACGGTCGGCGGCTGGACGGTCCTCGGCTGCATCGCGTTGCTCGAGACCACCGGCTGGCTGCTGATTCGCAGGATCATGGCGATCGACGTATGAGCGCTCCCATGGATGCCCCGATCCTGCTGCTGGCAGCGACCCTGGGCAGTGCGGGCGGCTGCGTCGGCTGGCTCGGCACGCGCGCGGTGCTCGCGGGGCACGCGGACCGCGCGCGTCCCCGTGCAGCATTGCCGGTCTGGCTGCGACTGTGCCTGCCACTGGCCGCGGCGCTCGGTCCGGCGCTGGGGCGGTGCCTGCCGAAGGCCTGGGAATCCGGCGCCCGGTTCGCCCTGCGCCGCAGCGATCTTGACGACGGCATCGAGCCGCGGGAATGGCTCGCCCTGCCGCTGCTGCCGGGCCTGGCCTGCGGTGGTCTGGCGTTGTCCCTGGGTGCGGGGGCCGCGACGACGGCGCTGGCGGCCGTCGCGGGAGCACTCTGGCCGTCGCTCTGGCTGCGTGACCGCAGGCTGCGGGTGGCGCGCGGCATCGACCGCGACCTGCCGCGACTCCTCGAGCTGCTGACGCTCGCCGTGGAGGCCGGCTGCGCGCTCGGTGCCGCGCTGCGCATCAGCGTGGAGGCAGCGAACGAGGGCGCCCTGCAACGCGGATTCGCCGAAGCCCTGCGCTCGATCCACGCGGGTCGGCCGCGGGGCGAGGCGCTCGCCGAGCTCGCCACGCGCTACGGGCACCCTGGCCTGCAGACGATGCTGGCGGCGATCCTGCACGCCGATGCGAGCGGCGCCGGTGTCGCGGCCACCTTGCGCGCGCAGTCGGTACAGCGCACCGAGGAGCGCTTCGCGCGTGCCGAACGCCTCGCGATGGAGAGTCCGGTGAAGATGCTCGCGCCGCTCGTGTTGTGCATCTTCCCGTGTGCGTTCCTCGTGATCGGCTTTCCGATTGCGCAGCGCCTGCTGCAATGGACCTGAGGGACTGTCATGCGCCTGCGTTGCCTGTTCCACAATGGCCGCCTCGTCGAGCCGCAGGTGCTCGCCTGCGAGACTTTCCTCGAACGGGCGCGGGGCCTCGTGCTGCGAAGGAGACTGCGTGCGGCCGCGATCGTGAAGATCGCGCCCTGCGCCGGGGTCCACACCTTCGGCCTGTCGCGGCCCATCGACGTGGTGTTCACCGATCGCAGCGGCGCCGTCCTGCGCTGCGTGCAGGGTCTGCGTCCCTGGCGGGTGGCGGTCTGCGGGCGGGCGCTCAGCGCGTGGGAGATGCGCTCGGGACTGTGCCGGGAACTCGCGATCCGCCCCGGGGACCAGCTCGATGACCAGGCGCCGCGCAGCTGACCGTCGCGTGCGTGGTGCGGCGACGCTCGAGTTCCTGGTCGTCGCCTTCGCCGTGCTGGTCCCGCTCCTGTTCGGCACGCTCGAGCTTTCGCTGCTCATCGTGGCACGGCAGACGCTCGGCGTGGCCACGTTCATGGCCGCGCGCGCGGGCGCGACCGGGCATGGGGACCTGCGCGACATGCGGCACGCGCTGGCGCGCGGCCTGATGCCGCTGCACGCCGTGCGCGGCGCCCCGGAGGCGTGGGCCGCCAGCCAGGCCGACGCCCTGCGGCCGGATCGCACCCGCATCGAGATCTGGAACCCCGTGCCCGCGAGTTTCGCCGACCACGGTGTCATGGTGGATGGCCGCATGGAGATTCCGAACGTGTGGCCGCGGGTGCGCACCGGCGTGGGCGTCGCCTCGCGGCAGACGATCGCCGAGGCAAACCAGCTCGGCCTGCGGGTCAGCATCTGCCGGCCGCTGCTGTTCCCGATGACGGCGCCACTGTTCATCGCGGGCATGCGTCTCCTGGAATCGGGTCCGTTTGCGCAGGCCTGTTACGCCGTGGGCGGCATCGTGCTGCACTCACGTGCGCTGGTGCACATGCATTCGGCAGCCCGACGTGACGTAATGGGGATCTAGGG
>CAZRLI010000044.1:0-5486 GCA_964600535.1 uncultured Steroidobacteraceae bacterium
TGACCCTCGACGCCCGCGCGTGTCGCCAGGCGCGCGAGTTGCGCGAATGCGGCGACGAACGCCGGCCGACAATCCGGGTAGCCCGAGTAGTCGATGGCGTTCACGCCGATGAAGACGTCGCCCGCCCCGAGCACCTCGGCCCAGCCGAGCGCGAGCGCGAGCAGGATCGTGTTGCGGGCCGGCACGTAAGTGGCCGGTATGCCGGTGGTCGGCGCGAGCGGCACCGCGATGCCTGCATCGGTGAGCGCGGAGCCGCCGATGCCCGCGAGGTCGACCTGCATCGTCCGATGCTCCACCGCGCCGAGCGCCGCCGCGACGCGCGCGGCGGCGGCCAGCTCGGCCGCATGCCGCTGGCCATAGGCGACCGACAACGCGTGGCACGCGAGGCCCTCGGCACGCGCCATCGCGAGCGCGGTCGCGGAGTCGAGCCCGCCGGACAACAGCACCACCGCCCGCCCTTGCCGGTGCCCCGCCGCCGCTTCTCCGCCGGGGCGGCTCATCGGTCAGCGCCCCGGTACATCGCCCCACAGGACCTTGTGGAGCTGGAGCTGGAAGCGCACCGGCGCGCGATCGGCGAGTATCCACTCGGCCAGGTCGCGCGGCGCCAGCTGGCCGTAGCTCGGCGAGAACAGCACCGTGCAGCGGGCAGCGAGGGCCTGCTCGCGCACGCAGGCCAGTCCCCATTCGTAGTCGGCCCGATCCGTCACCACGAACTTGACCAGGTCACGCGCGGTGAGCAACCCGAAGTCCTGGAAGCGGTTGCGCGCGGCTTCGCCCGATCCCGGCGTCTTGACGTCGACGACCCGTTGCACGCGGGCGTCGACGGCCGAGATCGGCAACGCACCGCTGGTCTCGAGCGACACCGCGTAGCCGGCGTCACAGAGTGCCTGGAGCAGCGGCAGGCAGGCGCGCTGCGCGAGCGGTTCTCCGCCGGTCACGCAGACATGGCGCACGCCGAACCCAGCCACCCTTCGCAGGATGTCCTCCTGCGACCACGACTCCCCGCCCTGGAACGCATAGCTCGTGTCGCAGTACGTACAACGCAGCGGGCAGCCGGTGAGGCGCACGAAGACGGTCGGGAAGCCGACCGTGTCCGCCTCACCCTGCAGGGACAGGAAGATCTCGGTGATCCGGACGCGCGTATCCTTCGTGGCCGTCACCGGCCTTCGGCGATGAGACGCTTCATGCGCTCCTGCGCCAGCTTCGCCGCCTCGGTGTCGGGGTAACGCGCGACGACCTGCGCGAAGGCCTGCTTCGCCTGGTCGAAGTGCTTCAGTTCGTACTGCGAATACCCGAGCTTCAGGAGGGAACCGGGTGCCTTGGCCGAATCCGGCCAGCGCTGGCCCACCGCGCCGAATGCACCCACTGCACTCTCATAGTCGCGCGTGACGTAGTACGCCTCACCGAGCCAGTACTGCGCATTGGGTGCCAGCGTGCCCTCCGGGCTCGCCGCGAGCAGGCCGCGAAAGCCCGCGATCGCCTCCGCGTAGCGCGCGTCCTTGAGCGCCGCAAACGCCGCATCGTAGGCGCGCTGCTGCTCCGCCGCGCCCAGCGGGGCGGCGCCCGCCTGCGCAGCGCCGGCGCTGGCCGCCGCCGCCGGGCCCGGCAGGGGCGCTGCCGGCGTCACGGTGCCTGCGCCGCCCTCGAGCGCGCTGAGGCGGCTATCGAGATCGGCGTAGAGATCGCGCTGCTGCTTCCTTGCGGCCTCGACCGCGTTCTCCTGCACCTCCGTCCTGCCGTGCAGGTCGCGGACCCCGCCCTCGAGCGCCTCGACGCGCTGCGACAGCTCGACGAGGCTCTGGTTCGCGATGATCCGTTCGACCTTGGCCACGCGGGCATCGAGATCGGCGAGGCGCAGCTGCACGGGGTCCTCCTCGGCCGGCGTGAGGCTGCATCCGGTGAGCAGGGTCGCGACGGCGAAGCCGGCCAGCGTGACGAGCGCGGATTGACGCATGCCTGGCTCCCCGCTCAATTCAGGTAGACGATTTCGACGCGACGATTCTGTGCCCAGGCCATCTCGTCGCTGCCGGCCGCGGCGGGGCGCTCCTCGCCATAACTGACGGTCGCGACCTGCGATTCGGCCACGCCCTGCAGCAGCAGGGCCCGCCGCACTGTCTGCGCGCGACGCTCGCCCAGCCCGATGTTGTACTCGCGCGTGCCCCGCTCGTCGGTGTGGCCTTCGAGCCGCACGCGCGTGCCCGGATGCGCCGCCAGGTATTGCGCGTGGGCGGTGATCAGCGCCGTGTCCTGCGGCTTGAGCTCGGCACGGTCGAACTCGAAATAGATGATCCGCTTGCCGAGCAATTCGCCCTGCGGGCCAGCGGCCGCGGTGTCGTCGCCGAGCGGCGCCGACGTGACGCCCGCGTCGCCCGCGCCCTGGCTTGCCGTGCCGGCATCGGTGGCCTGGACGGCCTCCGTCGCGGGCTTCTCCACGGGCTTCTTCGTGGCACAGCCTCCGATGGCGAGTGCACCCGCCGCCAGCCATACCCACATCAGGTTTCTCATCGTGATTCCACCTTTCCTGCAAATCAGGGCCGCCGCGGGCCCCATACCGGTTCACGCACTTCGCCCTGGTCGGCCTTGAGGCGCTGGGTCGTCAGGCCATCCACCGCCACGGTCGCCAGCACGCCCTGCCCTCGGTCGCGACCGGCATAGATGAGCATCGCGCCGTTCGGCGCGAAACTCGGCGATTCGTCGAGCGGCCCCTTGGACAGCTGCCGCACCACGCCCGTGGCGAGATCCTGCACCGCGACCCGGTAGCCGCCGCCCGCGAGCGTCACCATCGCCAGCTGCCGGCCGTCCGGCGAGAGCCTGGGCCGCGCATTGTAGCTCCCCGTGAAGGTCACGCGCCTCGCGGCAGCGTCGGCTGCAGCCTCGGCCCGGTAGACCTGCGGGTTCCCGGCCCGGTCCGAGGTGAAATAGAGCGTGCGGCCATCGGCGCTGAACACCGCCTCGGTGTCGATGGCCGGGTCGGACGTGACGCGGGTCAGCGAGCCGTCCGCCACGGATACGAGGTAGATGTCGAGGTTGCCGCCCGCGGTGGAGAGTGTCACCGCAAGACGATCGCCGCCGACCGGGTCGAATGCGGGTGATCCGTTGATGCCCGCGCGCGCCAGCAGGCGCCGGCGCTCGCCGGTGCGCACACGTTGCAGCCAGATGGCGGAGGCATGTGACTCGAACGACACGTAGGCCAGCCATTCGCCGTCGGGGGACCAGGCCGGCGACATCAGCGGCAACGGCGATTCCGCCACCGTGCGGGCGCCCTCGCCGTCCGCATCCGCGACGATGAGGCGGTAGGTCTGCCGCGGTGGCCGTCCGTCGACCGCGACATAGGCGATGCGCGTGGCAAAGGCGCCCGGGACACCGAGGATCTTCTCGTACACGAGGTCGCTCACCTGGTGAGCGGCGTCCCGCAATGATCCCGGCGCCGCGACCAGGCGCTGGCCCGCGATGCGCTGGCCGTTGACCAGGTTCAGGAGCTCCACCTCGATCTGCAAGGCACCCGCGCCACCCGGCAGGACGCGCCCGACGACGATGTAGTCATTGCGGCCCGTCCGCCAGTCCGCGACCACGACATCGGCCGCGCGCGACGGTGTCTCGATCATGTCGCCACGCGCCATCGCGCGAAATCGCCCGCTGCCTTCCAGGTCGCGCTGCACGATCGCCGCCACGTCGAGCCCGGCGTCCCCCGGCACCGTGCGCGCGAACGGCACGATCGCGATCGGGATCGGATCGGTGACACCCGATGTGATTTCGATGCGCAGCTGGGCGCGCGCACCGCCGGCCGCGAGCAGGCCGCAACCGGCCAGCACGACGCCGGCGAGGAAACACTTGCTAGTCATTCGGTTTGAATACCACGTCGAGGTTGCGTTCGAACAGGGCCGGATCGGGCGGTGGCGGCAGCGGTGATGCGTTCATGACCGCCAGTTCGATGGACTGGCGGACGGCAGCGTCTCCATTGCACGACAGGATGCGCGCCGCGACCACTTCACCGCCCGGTACCTGCGTGACGCGCACGACACACTCGGTGCCGGCGCGCGCGGTGGGCGGGCGACGCCACTCGCCCATGATCTTCGCACGGATCAGGTCGCGCCACTGCGCGCCCAGCCCGCTTGCCGCGCGGGCGCGCTCCTCGGCCTCGAGGCTGCGCTTGAGGTCCGCTTCGCGCTCGGCGCGCTGGCGCGCTTCGTCGGCCCGGCGCTTCTCGTCCGCCTCGCGCTTCTCATCTGCCTTGCGCTGCTCCTCGGCCCGGCGCTTCTCAACTGCCTTGCGCGCCTCTTCGGCCCGGAGCTTCGCCTCGGCCTGCGCCCTGCGGGCATCCTCGGCGAGTTGCCGCGCCTCGGCCCGTTTCCGTTCCTGGACTTCGTCCCGGGCGGGCGGTGGTGGCGCCGCGGGGGTTGGCGGTTGCGACGTCGGCACAGGTTGCGGTGCGGGCTGCGGCTCGGGTTTGGGCTCGGGCCGCGGCGCGCGCAATCCCGGCAGCGACTGCGGATCGACTACCACCGCCTCGATCGCGAGCATCTGCGGCTGCGGCGGGGTTGCGCGCTTCCAGGTCAGCCAGCCGGCGCCGAACAGCGCAAGGAGCGCCAGGTGCAGCAACACCGACCCCGCGTAGGGACCGAAGTAGCTGCCACCCGGCTCGCGGCGCGTCCGCCCGGCCATGCTACTGGCGCCTGCGCACGCTACGCGCGGCGATCCGGCAGCGGATCGGTCAGGAAACCCACCTTCTTCGCACCGGCCTTCTGCAGGATCACCATGGCCTCGACGACGCGACCGTAGGCAACCCGCCGGTCCCCCTTCACCAGCACCGGAAGGTCCGGTGCCCGGCGCAGCAACGCGGCGGCCCGGGCCGCCACCGTTGCCTCGTCGAGCGCACGCTCGGGCTGCGAGCCGACATTGAGGAAGAAACGGCCATCGCGATCGATCGAGAGGACCAGCGGCTTCTCGCCCCGCGGCAGTTGTACATCGAGCGGCTCCGCGCCCGCCTTCGGCAGCTCGACCTTGACCCCTTGGGTCAGCAGCGGTGCCGTGACCATGAAGATGATGAGGAGTACCAGCATCACGTCGATGTACGGGACGACGTTGATTTCACCCATCAGCCTGCGCTTGCGGCGTCCCTCCGCCATGGCTCAGCCTCCCGTCCCGGTACGCGCGGCGACATAGCGCTGCAGGATCGTCGAGAACTCCTCCATGAAGGCGTCATGGCGCAGCTCGAGCCGGCTCGTCTGGTCGGCGTAGCGGTTGTAGGCGATCACCGCCGGGATCGCCGCGAACAGGCCCATTGCGGTCGCCACCAGCGCCTCGGCGATCCCGGGCGCCACCATCGCGAGCGTCGCCTGCTGCACGCTGCCGAGCGACACGAAGGCGTTCATGATGCCCCAGACGGTGCCAAAGAGACCGACATAGGGGCTGATCGATCCCACCGTCGCGAGCGTCGCGAGGCTCTGCTCGAGGCGCTCGAGCTCCTTCAGCTGCGCGACCTTCAT
>CAZRLI010000044.1:5586-10163 GCA_964600535.1 uncultured Steroidobacteraceae bacterium
GCGTCGCGAGGCTCTGCTCGAGGCGCTCGAGCTCCTTCAGCTGCGCGACCTTCATTGCGCGGCGCGCGCCCTCGAGCATCTGCTCCGGCGCGACGCTGCCTTGCTGGCGCAGGCGGGCAAACTCGCGAAAGCCCATCACGAAGATGCTCGCCATGCCGGTGACGTGCGCCCGCGCCTCGATCTCGCGATAGAGCGCCGTCAGGTCGCCACCACCGACCCAGAACTGCTCTTCGAATCGCCCGGCCTCGGCGCGCGCGCCGCGGATCACCCCGCGCTTGCGCAGGATGATGGCCCAGGACATGACCGAAGCCGCCAGCAGCAGTGCCATGACGATCTGCACGATGAGGCTCGCATCGAGCACCAGGCGCAGGATCGACAGCTCTCCACCCATCTATCCGACCTCCTCGATCACGAAATCCGGCAACCGTGTCGGCCGCAGGCTGCCCGCCGCCAGGCAGGCCACCCGGATATCTGCCTGTGCCAGCAGTTCCGTGCCGCGCAGGATGCGCTGCGCGAAACGCAGGCTGGCACGCCCGTCGGCGCGCGGCTCACAGGTGACCGTCAGCGCGTCGTCGAGCCGTGCGGGTCGCCGGTAGTCCACCTGCACGCTCACGACCGAGAATACGATCCCGCGATCGCGCACCAGCGCGGCCTGCGAATGCCCCTTCGAGCGCAACCACTCGGTTCGCGCGCGCTCGAACCAGCGCAGGTAATTCGCATAGTAGACGACGCCGCCAAAATCGGTGTCCTCGACATAGACGCGCACCGGCCACTCGCGGCTCACGGGCTGTCCTCGAACAGCGACAGGGTCGGCGCCACGCGCTCGGGGACCGCCAGGCCGAAGTGCCGCCATGCGCTGCGCGTCGCGACGCGGCCGCGCGCCGTGCGCATCAGGAAACCCTGCTGGATCAGGAAAGGCTCGATCACGTCCTCGAGCGTGCCCCGTTCCTCGCCGATCGCCGCCGCGATGCTGTCGATGCCGACCGGCCCGCCGTCGAACTTCTCGATCACCGTCAGCAGCAGGCGCCGGTCGAGGGTGTCGAAACCGTGGGCATCGACTTCCAGCAGGTCGAGCGCCGCATCCGCCACCGCCTGGTCGATGCTGCCCCCCGCCTTGACCTGTGCATAGTCACGCACCCGGCGCAGCAGGCGGTTGGCGATCCGGGGCGTGCCGCGCGCGCGCTCGCCGAGGCGGCGCGCGCCGGCGGCATCGATCGGGACCCCGAGGATGCCTGCCGAGCGCGCCACGATGCGCTCGAGGTCGTCGACGCCGTAGAACTCGAGGCGCTGCACGATGCCGAACCGGTCGCGCAGCGGCGAGGTGAGCAGGCCCGCGCGCGTCGTCGCGCCGACGAGCGTGAAGGGCGGCAGGTCGAGCTTGATCGAGCGCGCGGCCGGACCCTCGCCGATCATGATGTCGAGCTGGTAATCCTCCATCGCCGGATACAGCACTTCCTCGACGACGGGCGAGAGCCGGTGGATCTCGTCCACGAAGAGCACATCGCGCGGCTGCAGGTTCGTGAGCAGCGCCGCGAGGTCCCCGGCGCGCTCGAGCACCGGGCCCGAAGTCTGCCGCAGGGCAACCCCGAGCTCCTCGGCGAGGATATGTGCGAGGGTCGTCTTGCCGAGCCCCGGTGGCCCGAAGATGAGCACGTGGTCGAGGGCCTCGGCCCGCGCGCGCGCGGCATCGACGAAGATGCCGAGCTGCTGCTTCACCTTCGGCTGGCCCACGTACTCGGCAAAGCGCCGCGGCCGGATGGCCCGGTCGGCAGCCTCTTCCTCGTGCCGGGCCACCGGGCTCACGATCCGCTCAGCATCCTGCGCCATGCATCACCCTGCTTCACGACTCGCGGGCCGCGCTTTGCAGCGCGCCACGGATGAGATCCTCGGTCGAGGCACCTGGCGCGCGCACGCCCTGCAGCAGCCGCGACGCCTCCGCCGGCTTGTACCCGAGCGCGACGAGCGCACTCTGGGCTTCGGCCTCCGCGCCCACGACCACCGTGCCACCGGCACCGGCCGGCACGGCACCATTGGCCTGCGCGGCAGCCTGCAGGCGATCGCGCATCTCCACCAGCAGGCGCTCCGCCGTCTTGCGGCCGACTCCCGGGATCCGGGTGAGTGCCGCCGCATCCTGCGCCAGTACGCACTGCGTGAACGCCTCCACCGAGCTGCCGGAGAGGATCGTCAGGGCGAGCTTCGGCCCGATGCCTGTCACGCGCAGCAGGTCCCGGAACAGCTGGCGCTCCGTCTCGGTCGCAAAGCCGTAGAGCACCTGCGCATCCTCGCGCACCACGAGGTGGGTGAGCAGCCGCAGCTCGCGCCCGAGCGGCGGCAGCGTATAGAAGGTCGACATCGGCGCCTCGACCTCGTAGCCGACGCCGCCCACTTCGAGCAGGAGCTGTGGCGGCGCCTTCGCGACGAGCAGGCCGCGCAGCGAGCCGATCACCGGCGCGCTCCGGCGGCGCGGGCCAGCAGCACGAGGCGACGCGCCTGCGCGTGGCAGAGCGCCACCGCGAGCGCATCGGCCGCATCGACCGGGACGCGGGCCTCGAGGGCGAGCAGGCGCGAGACCATGTGTCCCACCTGGCCCTTCTCCGCCGCACCGAAGCCCACGACCGCGAGCTTCACCTCGCGCGGCGCGTATTCGAAGGTCGCGGTGCCGGCCGGCACGGCCGCCAGTGCAGCGCCACGTGCCTGGCCGAGCTTCAATGCGCTGTCGGCATTGCGGCTGACGAAGACACGCTCGACCGCGACTTCCTCCGGCGCGTGGGCCTCGATCAGGGCGCCGACCGCCTCGAAGATGCGCCGCATCCTCGCTGCAAACCCGAGCCCCACCACGTCGATGCAGCCATGCGCCACATGCACGTACTCGCCCGCTTCCCACGCGAGGATGCCGTAGCCGGTGCGCCGCGAGCCGGGGTCGAGGCCGAGGATGCGGCACCCGGACGCGCCGCCCGCGAGGCCCGCCGGGGCCGCGTCAGGCCGGTACGCGCGCCAGGATCTCGTCCGGGAATTCCGCATTCGAATACACGTCTTGTACGTCGTCGAGCTCCTCGAGCGCCTCGAGCAACCCGAGGGTCTCGGTGGCCGCGGCGCCGGTGACCGCGGCACCGCGGGCGGCCCGCTGCGTCACGGCGGCGCTCGCCGCGGCGAATCCGAGCCGCGCGAGCGCCAATCGCACGGCTTCGAAATCGGCCGGCGCCGTCAGGACATCGAGCGAACCGTCCGGGTTCGTCACGATGTCTTCCGCGCCGGCATCGAGCGCGGCATCCATCAAGCGGTCCTCGTCGCACCCCGGCGCGAACGACAGCACGCCGGCCTGCTGAAAGAGATAGGACACCGACCCATCGGCGCCGAGGTGGCCGCCATGAGTCGCGAACACGTGGCGCAAGTCCGCCACGGTGCGATTGCGGTTGTCGGTCAGGCAGTCGACCATCACCGCGACGCCACCCGGGCCATAGCCCTCGTAGCGCGCCGCCTGGAACTGGGTCGGGTCGGCGCCGCCGGTCGCCCGCTGCATCGCGCGCTCGATCGTGTCGCGCGGCATGCTCGCCGCACGCGCCTTTTCGACCGCGAGGCGCAGCCGCGGATTCATCGCCAGTTCACCGCCGCCGACGCGCGCAGCCGAGGCAATCTCGCGCAGCAGCTTGCTGAATACGCGCGCGCGCAGCTTGTCCTGCGCACCCTTGCGGTGCTGGATATTCGCCCATTTGCTGTGGCCCGCCATGCGTCCGCCATGATAACGCGAAACGGCGGTAAGCTCATGCGGTGGAACCGCCGCTTCGCTGCCCGCCTGCGCTCGCGCTCGACATCGAGCGTGCGCGCGCCGCATTGCGTGCCGCCGGCGCCGACGACGAGGCGCTCGCGCGCGGTGTCGATGCCGCGAGCATCGTCGCCGCCCTCACCGGCGAGGTGCCGCTGGCGCTCGGCACGCTCGCGGCGCACGCGAGCGGGAGCGGCGAGGTCGCGCCGGCGATCGTGCGCGCCGTGGGCGAACCCGCCGCGCGCTGCGCGCGCGCGCTCGCGCAACTCGGCGACCTCGGCCTGCCGCGCAACTGGCAGCCATCGAGCGGGCTCGATGCACGCCAGGCCGAAACACTGCGCAAGATGCTGCTCGCCGTGGTCAGCGACCCGCGCCTGGTGCTCGCGCGGCTCGCCGTCCAGCTGGTGCAGCTGCGTGCGGCACGCAGTGCACCCGCGGCTGAACAGCTGCGCCTCGCGACCGGGACGCGCGAGATCTTCGCGCCGCTCGCCAACCGCCTCGGCGTCTGGCAGATCAAGTGGGAGCTCGAGGACCTCGCGTTCAGGCTGCTCGAGCCCGGGCAATACAAACTCATTGCCGGCGCCCTCAACGAAAAGCGCGTCGCGCGCGAGGCCTACATCGAGGCGTTCTGCACCGGGCTGCGCACCGAGCTTGCGGCGGCAGGCATCGTGGCGCAGGTCTACGGCCGGCCGAAACACATCTACAGCATCTACCGCAAGATGCAGCGCAAGCAGCTCGACTTCGGGCAGATCTTCGACGTGCGCGCGGTGCGCATCGTCTGCGCCGACATCCCGGCCTGCTACGCGGCGCTCGG
>CAZRLI010000045.1:0-10100 GCA_964600535.1 uncultured Steroidobacteraceae bacterium
CGGGCACGGCGGCCATGAGGTGACCTGCCGGCATCCAAGCTCACTGCATGCGGTATCCGCCATTGACGTCAATCGTGACGCCGGTCAGGTAGCTGGCGTCGGCCGAGCACAGGTAACGCACCGCACCGGCCACGTCCTCGGGGCGGCCGATCCGACCCAGCGGCACCGGTGCGGCCGCCGCCTCCTCGTCCCCTTCCTTGAGTGAGAGGCGCATCATGGGTGCATCGATCATGCCTGGAGCGACGGCATTGACCGTAATGCCGCGGCTCGCGACTTCCTTGGCGAGCGACTTGGTGAAGCCCAGCAGGCCCGCTTTCGCCGTCGCGTAATTCACCTGGCCGGCGTTGCCGGTGAGTGCAACGATCGAGGTGAGGTTCACGATGCGGCCGCGGCGCTCCTTCATCATGCGCTTGAGGCAGGCCTTGGTGAGGCGGAACACCGAGCTGAGGTTCGTGGCGATCACCCGGTCCCAGTCATCCTGCTTCATGCGCAGCAGCAGGGTGTCACGCGTGACCGCGGCGTTGTTCACGAGGATGGTGGGCAGCTCACCCCTGGCATCCAGGTCTGCAATCAGTGCGTCGATCGACGCGCCCTCGCCCACGTCGAGCACCACCCCGCGGCCGCGCTGCCCCGCCGCCGCAAACTCCGCCGTGAGGCGTGCCGCACCCTCGGCCGAGGTCGAGGTCCCGATGACCATTGCTCCGGCGGCGGCGAGGCGGGCTGCGGTCGCGCGCCCGATGCCGCGCGAGGCACCGGTCACGAGCGCCACTTCATTCTCGAGCATGTTCATTCCCCCTTGGTGGCCGCCAGGGCCGCATCGATCGATGCCGGATCCTCGAGCGCGAGGAACGCCGACCCCGGCCGCTTGTCGATCCGCTTGTTGAGGCTCGTCAGGACCTTGCCGGGGCCGCACTCGACCACGGTGGCAAGCGACGCGTCGAGCAAAGCGCGTACCGTGGCCGTCCAGCGCACCGGACTTGCGAGTTGCGTCACGAGCGTCGCGCGAATGTCCGCGGGTTGGGCGTGGACGCGCGCATCGACCGCGCTGAAGAAAGGGATGCGCGGCGCGACGATCACGACCTCCTCGAGCCGCTCGCGCAGCTGCCCGGCGGCGCCGCGCATCAGGCTGCTGTGCGACGGCACGCTCACCGGCAGGAGCACCGCCCGCCGGGCACCGCGCGCCCTGGCCGCTTCGATGGCGCGCTCGACGGCGGCCGCTTCGCCGGCGATCACGACCTGCCCCGGCGAGTTGTAGTTGACGGGTTCGACGACCGCGCCCTGCGCGGCCTCGGCGCAGGCCGCCTCGATCTGCGCATCCTCGAGGCCGATCACGGCCGCCATGGCGCCTGCACCCGGCGGCACGGCGGCCTGCATCACGCGGCCCCGGTATCGCACCAGTTCGATCGCAGCCGCGAAATCGAGCGCCCCGGCCGCCACGAGCGCGGTGAACTCACCGAGGCTGTGGCCGCAGACCGCGTCGGGAAGCGCCCCACCGCGGGCCTGCCAGGCGCACCACGTCGCGTAGCCGGCCGCGAGCATCGCCGGCTGGGTGCACTCGGTCGAGTTCAGCTGCTCGACGGGTCCCTCCTGCGTGAGCTGCCACAGGTCGTAGCCCAGCACGGCCGACGCTGCATCGAAGGTCTGCCGCACGACGGGCGCACCCGCCGCCAGCGGCGCCAGCATGCCGATCGACTGCGAACCTTGCCCTGGAAAGACGAAAGCGACACCCATGCGCCATCCTGTCGGGTCGTGGGGCGCGGATTATAGCGGCTCGCGCCGCGAGGGCAGGCATGCCGCCGCGACCAGCCCGCCGATCGCGCCAAACAGGTGCGCCTGCACGATCACCGGCGCCCCGCCCGCAAATGGCAGCGGGCCCCACTGCTCGGACGCGAGCTTGGCCGCAAGGAAGGCCGCGAGGATCCAGCCGTCGAGGTCACCACGGCGCAGGTGCGCGAGCGTCCCGGCGGCCATCACGCCGTGCAGCCAGCCCGAGGCACCGACATACCAGCTGACCGAAGGGGCGAAGAACCAGAGCCCGGCATCGATCGCGACGACCGCAGCCAGCACGATGGCGACCCAGTGCAGCGGGCGAAAGTCGCGCGCGAACAGTGCCCACATCAACACCAGCCCGAGCGCGTTGAGCGCCGCGTGAGAAAAGCCAAGGTGCACGCCGTGCGCGGTGAGCAGGCGCCAGAACTCACCGGTGCCGATCCCGGCGCGTTCATAGCGCAGCAGTGCGCGACCGCTGTCGCCGGCGGCCGACGACAGCAGCAGGCATGCGAGCAGGGCGGCGAGCACCAGGCCGTGGCGGCCGTCGCCATTCACCGACGCCAGCCAGCGCGAGGCGCGATTTCGTGAGCGGGCCGGCGTGTCGGCAGGTTCCATTTGCTATCATTATCGGCCATATGGGCCCCACTTCCCGCTCCGCCGGCTTCACGCTCATCGAGATCATGGTGGTGGTCGTGATCATCGGCCTGCTCGCCGCGTTCATTGCCCCACAGATCCTCGGTCGCGTGGATGACGCCAAGATCGTGAAGGCGAAGCAGGACATCCAGGCGCTCGAGACGGCGCTCACGATGTACAAGCTCGACACGTTCCAGTACCCGGGAACGGACAGCGGCCTCAACGCGCTCGTCCAGAAGCCTGCCGATCCGCAGGTGCGCAACTGGCGTGCGGGCGGCTACCTCAAGCGCGTCAACAAGGACCCGTGGGGCAACGACTACCAGTACGTGTTCCCGGGCACCCGCGGCGGCGAGTATGACCTCTACTCCCTCGGCGCCGACGGCGAACCCGGCGGCGAGGGCATCAACGCCGATATCGGCAACTGGAACCTGGACCGCTAGGGTCCACCGCACTCCCCGGGCACCTCCCCCGGGGGCTCCACATGAAGCACGCGCGCGGCTTCACGCTCATCGAGATCCTCGTGGTCGTCGTGATCATCGGTCTGCTCGCCGTCGGCGCCGTGCTCGCCATCGGCACGGGCAAGCGCGACGATGCGCTCGAGACCGAAGCCCGCCGGCTCGATTCACTCATCGACTACGTGCGCGAGCACGCGGAACTCACCACGCACGAATTCGGCCTGCGCTGCGAGGGCGACCGCTACGAATTCCTCGCCTTCGACGCGCGCCGCGGGCTGTGGAAGACGGCCGAGGCGGACGACGTGCTGCGGGAGCGCACGCTGCCCGTCGGACTGCGCATCCGCCTGCGGATCGAGGGCCGGGAGGTCCTGTTGCGCCCGCCGAAGGACACCGAGCCGCTGCTGCCACAGGTGATGTTGTTCTCGAACGGCGACCTCACCCCCTTCGAGCTGACCATCAGCCGGGAGGGCAGCGCGCTGCAGGCCGTGCTGTCGAGCGACGAGGCCGGCGCGGTGCAACTCACGCTGCCACCGGAGGATGCGGTCCGATGAGTCGCGCACGCGGCTTCACGCTGATCGAGGTGCTGGTCGCGCTGGTGATCGTTGCGGTGGGCATGGCGGCGCTGCTCGGCACGCTGTCCTCGGCGGCGGACTCCTCGATCTACCTGCGCGACAAGACCTTCGCCGAATGGATCGCACTCAATCGCGTGAGCGAGCTGCGCCTGGCGGCCAAGCGCCCCTCCAAGGGCCGCAGCAGCGGCGAGATCGATTACGCGGGACGCAAGTGGCGCTACGAGCAGGACGTGGTCGAGACCGATATCCCGGGGGTGCTGCGCATCGACGTCAAGGTGGCCGACGCCGCCTCGCAGGCCGGCAAGGCCGCCAGGGGCAGCAAGCCGAAGGACGAATGGACGGTGACCGCGAGCGGCGTCGTCGGCGATGCGTTGGGCGCACCCAACGGTGTCGATCCCGACTGGAACGGCGCTCCGTTCCCGGGCGAGCCCAGTGCGGCGCCCGGCAATCCGGATGCCGCGCCCTCACCGGCACCCGCCCCCTCCCCGTCGCCCGGCGGCACGCTGCCGACCCGCTGAATGCAAGCGCGCGGTTTCACCTTGATCGAGCTGCTGGTGGCATTGTTCATCTCGGCGGTCATTTTCGCGATCGGTTACGGGGCCCTGCAGCAGGCGCTCGCCAACCGCGGCGCGGTGCAGGCCAACCAGGACCGCCTCAGCGCGCTCGTCGATACGATGCGGATCATCTCGCAGGACTTCGGCCAGCTCGCGCCACGCGCGACGCGCAGCCTCGTCGGTGATGGTGCGGACCCGGCGCTCTTCGCCGATGGCCGCGGCGATGCACTCGTGACCTTCTCGCGGATGGGCTGGGCGAATCCCGCGGGCATCCAGCGCCCGGCCCTGCAGCGCGTGCGCTATGCCTTCGACAACGGCAGCCTGTACCGCGAGCACTGGCGCGTGCTCGACCCGGTGCTCGGCGCGCAGCCGGTGCGCCGCCTGCTGATCGACCGCGTCAAGCGCGTGCGCTTCCGGTACATGGAGAACGGCCGCAGCTGGAGCGAGCAATGGCCGGGCATCGTCACCGGGGGAGACCCGCGCCAGCCGCAGCTGCGCCGCCGGCCGATCGCCGTCGAAGTGACGCTCGAACTCGAGGACTTCGGCACGATCACGCGCATCATCGAGGTGGCCGGATGAAGCGTCGCGAGCGCGGCGTCGCGCTGCTGACCGCCATCATCCTGGTGGCGCTCGCCACCATCCTCGCGGCGGGCATCGCCTTCAGGAACGGCCTGACGGCCCGGCGCACGACCAGCGCGTTCATGTTCGACCAGGGGATCCAGTACGCGGCCGCCACCGAGGCGATGGCCGCCTACGTGCTGCGCGAAGACCGCAAGAATGGCGACCGGGACGACTACAGCGAGTCCTGGGCGCGGCCCTACGGCCCGGTCGAGCTGATCCCGGGCTCGGGCATCTGGCTCGAGGCGCAGCTGGACGACGCGCAGGGCCGCTTCAATGTCAACAACCTCGTCAACGCCGAGGGGGTCGCGCGCCCCGAGGTCATCGAGCAGTTCAAGCGCCTGCTCGCGGCGCTCGAGCTCGAACCGAAGTGGGCGACACTGTTCGCGGACTGGATCGACGCCGACGTCGAACCGAACGGCTTCGAGGGCGGCGAAGATACGCTCTACCTGGCGCAGAACCCGGCCTATCGTGCACCGAACGCGCCGGTCGCCAGCGTCAGCGAGCTGCTCGCCCTCCCCGGCTTCGGCATCGAGCGCTACACGAAACTCGCGCCCTACCTGAGCGCACTGCCGCCCGGCACGCCGCTCAACGTATGCACCGCGGCCGGCATCGTGATCGACGCGATGACCACCGAGCACGAGTTCGGGCTTGACGAAGCGCGGCTGGCGAAGTCGCGGGAATCGGGCTGCTTCCCGAGCCGGGCAGACCTGCAGGCGAAGGTGCCGGCCGACCTCTGGGCGACGTTGCAGTACCAGGTCAGCGACAAGTCGGAGTACTTCCGACTGCGCAGTTTCGTCGCTATTGGCACCACTGAATTCGCCTTGTACAGTCTCCTGAAGCGCGAAGCGACGGGCGTGCGTCCGGTCCTGCGCTCCTACGGTACGGATTGACCCATGGCTGACTGGTTCGTAGTGCGACTCGGGAAACCCGCCGGCGACCAGGCGAGCTGGATCGCGGTCGACGGCGAGGGGCGCATGCTCGCGGCGCCGGAGAGCGGCACGCTGGCGCAGGCGGCCACCCGGGTGGCGGGCCGGCGTACCGCCGTCCTCATCCCCGCAGGGGACGTGCTGCTGACGGATGCGGCGCTGCCTGCCCGGACGGGCGCAAGGCTCGCGCAAGTCGTGCCCTTTGCACTCGAGGAACAGGTCGCCGACGACATCGACTCGCTGCACTTCGCCCTGGGCCGGCGTGACGCGCCCTCGGGTCGCACCCCGGTGGCGGTCGTCAGCAAGGCGGCGCTGCAGGCGACCCTGGCCGCGCTCGCGGACGCGGGTCTCGCACCCGCTGCGGTCTACAGCGAAGCGAGCCTGGTGGCGGGCAATCCGGGCCAGGTGGTCGCCTGGCTCGAGGATGACTCACTGGTCGTGAGCGCGCCGGCCCGGCCAGCCATCGTGACGCCCGTCGCCTCTTTCGCCGACGCGTTCGGGTTCCTTGCCGCCACGCAGGCCTACGGCGAGGGCGTCGAGCCCGCCGCGGTATCACTGCTGCTGTACGCACCCGCCGCCGACTGGCAACGGCACGCCGGCGAACTCGGTTTCCTGCAGGCGCATTTCGCGGCGGCGAAGGTGCAGATCCTGCCGCAGGGCTCATTGCCCTGGCTGGCAAGCCAGATCGAACTGGCCGACCCCGTCAACCTGCTGCAGGGCGAGTTCGCCGCCCGCTCCAACGCCGGCCATGATGCGCGTCGCTGGCGACTGCCGGCCGCGATCGCCGCCGGCATGCTCGTCCTGTTCATCGGCACGAAATGGTACGAGGTCCGCCGCCTGAACGACGCCGAGCGCAAGCTCGATGTCGAGATCGAGCAGACCTTCCGCGCTGCCATGCCCGGCGCGCTCGATTCAAAGGACGCGCGCCGCCGCATGGAGCGGCGGTTCCAGTCGCTGCAGGAAGGCGGCGGCCACGCAGGCCTCCTGCCGGCACTGGGTGCCTTTGCCACGGCGCGTGCGGCCGCCCCGGAGGCCACCCTGCAGGGATTGTCGCTGCGCGAGGGCGCCCTCGACCTGCGCGTACGCGCCGCCGACGCCCAGAGCCTCGACCGGATCAACCGGGAGTTGCGTGCGAGCGGGCTCACGACCGAGATCACGAGCGGCACGGCCGCGGACGCCGGCTACGAGGGCCGCATCCAGATCCGGCTGGCGGGGGCCTGATGGACCGGCTCCGGCAATGGTACCGGGGGCTCGCGGAACGCGAGCGTCGCTTCGTCACCCTCGGCGGCTGTGCAGCGATCGCAATCATCCTGCTGATGGGCCTGCTGCCGTTGGCGCGCAGCGCGGCGGCGCTCGAGCAGCGCGTCGCCACCAAGCGGGCCGACCTCGCGTGGATGCGTCGCGTGGCGCCGGTACTCGCGGGCGCAGGGCCCGCCGCTGAAGGAGAGGCCACGCAGGAGTCGCTGGTCGTCACGGTCGACCGAACCGCGCGCGAGGCGAACCTCGGCGAAGCGCTCGCGCGTTCCGAGCCCGCCGGCAATGGCGGCCAGCGCGTGCAGTTCGAGCGCGCGCCCTTCGACGTGCTGGTGGCGTGGCTCGCGCGGCTGCGCCAGCAGCATGGCATCCGCGTGGTCGCCGCGACGATCGAGCGCACGAGCGAGCCCGGGCTGGTCTCGGCGTCGGTCGAACTGAGCGCCCGCTGAGCCCGCGCGCATGGCCGCTGCACCCCGCTTTTCCTGGCGACTCGCGACCGTGGCTGTCGTCGTGGTCATTGCCACGGTCGCGGCGCGCTGGCCGCTCGCCTGGACGACCCGCTGGCTGCCCGACAGCGTGCAGTGCGGGGTCCCCGCCGGCAGCCTCTGGCACGGCCGTTGCGGCGCGCTCACGATTGCGGGCCTGCCGCTGGGCGACACATCGTGGCAAGTCCGCCTGCTGCCCCTGTTGCGCGGCACGCTCGCCGCGACGCTGGTTTCACGGCAGGGAGCGGATCAATTCTCCGCGGACCTGGAATGGCGGCCGGACGGGCGGCGCATCCTGCGCAATGTCGATGCGGAGCTCACGCTGGGCGCGGGCCTCCTGTCGCGCAGTGCGTTCGGGCTCGCGGGCCGCGCGCAAGTGCGGCTCGGGCGCGTCGTGCTGCGGGACCGCCGTGTCCTCGACCTGGCCGGCCTCGTGAGCGTGCGCCGGCTCGCGCAAGGCAACACGCCGCTCGGCGACTACGAGGTCCGCTTCCCCGAGGTGCCGCCCGCCGGGAATGGCACGAAGGCGCCGGCAGGCCAATTGCGGGACATCGGCGGGCCGCTCGGCGTCACCGGCACGATCACCCTCACCGATGAGCCGGGCTATGTCGTCGCAGGCATGGTCACGACACGCGCCGACACGGCGCCAGCACTCGCCGCACAGATCGCATACCTCGGGACACCTGATGCGCAAGGGCGCCGACCCTTCTCGCTGGCAGGAACTTACTAGTCGCAGGCGCGCAGCTTGCCCAGCAACGGGAAGTAGAGCGCGGCGCGCACTGGCTCGGGACCGAGGCCCCGCGCCAGGGATACGTAACGCGCCAGCTGCGCGCGGTAACGCGCCAGCTCCTGCGCGAGGAATGCCTCGAGCGAGCCGCCCTCGTGGCGGCTGGTCTTGTAGTCGATCACCCAGCGTGTGCCTTCGCGATCGACGAACGTCCGATCGATCAGCACGTTGACGAGACGCCCGTCGACCAGGCCCGTCAGCGCCAGTTCCGTCGCCACCTGGCGATGATCCGGCGCGAACAACCAGCGACCCTGCTCGTCGCCGAGGGTCTGCCGCAAGGCGCGGCTCACGATTTCGGCGGCGGCGTCCAGTTCGCCGGCCGGCACGCCCAGCCGCTCGAGCATGGCGCGGTGCCGCGGCCGCTGCGCCTCGATCTCGTCCACCGTGGCCGGCATCGCCTCGCCCCAACCCTCGAGTGCGTGGTGCACGACGGTGCCGATGTGGCGCGCCGTTTCACGGACCCAGCTGAACTCGGGTACGGTCGTCGGCTCGCGCGCGACACGCAACCCCGTCGCGTCAACCGCGTCGACGCAGGGCCCGGGGCGCCAGCCCGCCGGCAGCCGCGACAGCCCGCGTGACGGGGAATCGGCTCCGGACGGCGCGGCGGCCCGGGAGCCGGGATCATCCATGTGGAACGAGTCGGCGAGCGCCGGCCAGGCGGCGGCGAGCAGCGTGCCGCTGGGCGGCTGTGTTTCCTGCCCCGCTTCGACGCCGAGGCCCGCAATCCAGTGCAGCGACTCCTTCGCCCGCGTCGCCGCCACATAGAGCAGCCGCAGCTGCTCGTGGGCACGGCGCTGCGCGTCGAGCGCCTTGAGGTAGGCGCCGAGCCGATGCGCGGCCCGTTCGCCGGTCGCGACGATCGGCGACATCAGCAGGTCGGACGTGCCGTGGCCGCGCGGCAGGTCCAGCCAGCGCAGCAGCGGTTCCTCGCCCCGTCGCAGGCGGCGCCCGAGGCCGGGAAGAATCACGTGATCGAACTCGAGTCCCTTGGCGCGATGGATCGTCATGATCTCGATGGCACCCGCGGTCGTGGCCGAGCGGGCGTGCAGGTCGGCGAGCAGGTTGTCGAGCGAGGCGATGCCGCGCCATTCGCCGCGCGCCCACGCCCCATCGAGCGCCACGAAGAACTCATGGGCCGCGTCGAGCTCGGAGGCCGGGTAGCAATCCGGGCCGCCGAGGCCGAGCCAGGCCGCTTCGAGCACGTCCGCCGGCGCTTCGCGCCCGATCCGGGCGAGCGCGATCTCGAGCGCCGGCCACAGCCGCGCGAGGCGTGCCGCTTCGTCATCGCCGAGGCCTGCCAGCTTCTGCGGTGCGCGCAGCGCCTGCGGCACGAGCAGCGCATCGCGTATGCCGGACAGGGCCTCGAGGCTCGCGAGCCTGAGCCCGCACCACGGGGCCCTGAGCACCGCGAGCCAGGCCGTGCGATCACCCGCATGCGAGAGCGCGCGCAGCAGCGCGACGAGATCGCGCACCACCGGCACCTCCGCGAGCGGCACCAGGTCGACGCCGCGCACCGCGTAGCCTGCGGCTGCGAGCCGCGCACTGACCGGCACGGCGTGCGGGCGTGCCGGCACGAGGACCGCGATGCTCCCGAGCGGGTCGTCCTGGCGCAGCAGGCGCACGCGTTCGACGACGGCGCGTGCCTCGTCGTCGCTCGTGCCGTTGGCCAGGGCGAGCAGCGACACGGGTGCCGTGGCAGGCGCCGCGCTGCGCGCCGGCCGGCTCGCCGTGTGGCGCACGGCCCCGGCGCGCAGGTCGTCGCGCGACGGGAAGATGCCAGCGAACAACCCATTGCAGAATCCGACCAGCTCCGGCCGCGAACGGAAGTTGCGCGTGAGGCGCAGGGCCTCGAGGCGCACCGGACCCACCCCGCTCGCGCGCGCCCGCAGGAAAAGCCCGACCTCCGCTTCGCGGAACTGGTAGATCGACTGCATCGGGTCGCCGACCACGAACAGTGTGCGACCATCGCCCGCCGACCAGTCCTGCACCAGCGTCTCGAGCAACTCGAACTGCGCGATCGAGGTGTCCTGGAACTCATCGACG
>CAZRLI010000046.1:0-10037 GCA_964600535.1 uncultured Steroidobacteraceae bacterium
TGATCACCTTCACATATGCCGGGAAGCATTAACATAAAGAGAACCAGTTCACACCGCCACGGCTGCGAAAGCGCGATACGGCACACCATGTCCGCCACCCCCAGGCTTCCTGCACCGCTCGACCGGCTGTACACCCTGTACGCCTACCTCGCCTTCCTGCCGATTGCCGTGCTGGCGCTCCTCGGCATGTTGCTGCCGGGGCTCGCGCTGCGGCGCAGGGTGGCGCGCGCCGCCGCGCGCAGCTGGCTCGCGCTCACCGGCATGCGCCTCCAGGTGCGCCACGCCGAGCGGCTGCCGCAAGGCCATTGCGTGCTCGTCGCGAACCACGCGGGCTACCTCGACGGCCTGGTCCTCACGGCGGTGCTGCCGCCGCGCTTCGGATTCGTGATCAAGCGGGAAATGTCGGGCGTACCGCTCGCGGGCCTGCTGCTGTCGCGCATCGGCTCGGAATTCGTGGAACGGTTCGACCGGCACAAGGGCGCGAGCGACGCGCGCCGCGTGGTGCGCACGGCGAGCAACGGCCACTCCCTCGTGTTCTTCCCCGAAGGAACCTTCGCGAAGCGCCCCGGGCTGCTGAAGTTCCATTCGGGCGCCTTCCACGCCGCAGTCCGCGCCGGTTGCCCGGTGGTGCCCTGCGTGCTGCGTGGCACGCGCGAAGCGCTGCCGACGCCCGGGATGCGGCTCACGCCGGGACGCCTCGCGGTGGAGTTCCTGCCGGCGCTGCCGGTGATCGTCGATGCCGCCGAGCACGCGACGGTGGCCCTGCGCGATCGCGCGCGGCGCGAGATCCTCGCGGCACTCGGGGAACCGGATCTTTCGCAGGCGGCCTGAGCCGGGGCGATTACTGCGCGACGGCGTCCGGATAGAGCGCCAGCAGGCGACGCAGCACGCCGTTGGTCCACCCGAACCCATCCTGCAGCGGATACTCCCCGCCGCCGCCGGCGGCGTCGCCGCTGACATCGTATTTCTCGACCAGCTTGCCCGTCGCGCGATACACCTCGAGGTTCTCGCGGATCCAGCGGCCTGCGATGTCGGCGGCGAGCGGCGCGTAACCGTAGTCGCCGAGCCCCGCGATCGCGATCCACTGCAAGGGCGCCCAGCCGTTCGGCGCATCCCACTGCTGGCCGGTGACCGTGGTGGTCGTCACCAGTCCGCCGGGTCGCAACAGGTCGGCGCGCATGACGTCCGCGACCGACTCCGCCTGCGCGGGTGTCGCGATGCCGCAGAAGAGCGGATAGAGCATGGCGGCGCTGGCGACACCGGTGAACTCGCCAGTCTTCCACACGAGATCGCCGAACACCCTGCGGTCCGCGTCCCACAGGTGGCGATGCATCGCCTCGCGCCGCGCCCAGGCGCGCGCGCTCACGCGGGCGGCATCCGCAGCCCGGCCCGCGATGCGATAGGCCTGGGCGAGGGTCTGCTCGAGCCCGTAGAGGAGGCTGTTGAGATCGACCGGCGCGATCTCGACCGTACGGATCGTCGCGAGCGTGCGCCCGTCGGCGAGCCAGCGCGAACTGAAGTCCCAGCCACTTTCGGCCGCGGCCCGCAGGTTCCGGTAAACCACCGCGGCCGGTCGGCCCGCCTCGCGCGCGGTGGCCACGTCCTGGCGCCAGGACTCTTCGCGCGGCGTGTCCCGATCGTCCCAGTAGCGGTTGAGGACCGAGCCATCGGCGAGGCGCACGACGCGTCGGTGCGCCTGCCCGCGCGCCAGTTGCGCCTCCCCGTCCATCCAGAACGCGTACTCGCGCGCGAGCTGCGGCAGGTAGGTGGCGAGCGTCGCCTCGCCGTCGTGTCGCGCCAGCAGGCGGACCATCGCCGCGAAGAACGGCGGCTGCGAGCGGCTGAGGTAGTAGCTGCGGTTGCCGTTGGGAACGTGGCCGTAGCGGTCGATCAGGTAGGCGAAATCCTTGACCATGTCGCGCACGAGGTCGAGCCGCCCGCTCTCCTCGAGCCCGAGCATCGTGAAATACGAATCCCAATAGTAGATTTCCTGGAACCGCCCGCCCGGCACCACGTAGGCATACGGCAGCGGCAGCAACGAGGAGTACGGCACCGCCACGTCGGGCGGCCGCGTGAGCACCGGCCAAAGCCGGTCGATGTGCTGGACGATGTCGGCGTCGCTGGAGCGGTAGTCCGCCGCGGCCTGCGCGGGCCAGCGGAAGTGCGCCCCTATGAAGGCCTTGAGGTCGAATCCCGGCGCCCGCGACTCACGCCGCCAATCCGCCATCACGGCCCCGGGCGACGTGCGCGGCAAGGCCTGCACGAAGTTCACGCCGTCGCCCAGGACCTGTGCCGATTGCACCTGCTCGAAGAGACCGGGATAGAGCTCGGCGGGCGTCAGTACCGGCGTGCCGACGTCGGCGCGCGCGGCGGCCAGCGCCGCGGCGCCGATGAGCAGCAACGGCGCGACGGCCGCGCGCATCCAGCCGGCAGCGAGGACGGGCATCCGGTCCCTCAGAACGAATAGCCGACGCTGAACTCGAAGCTCCGCGGCATGATGAAGCGCCCGTTCGGCGCCGTGAAGGTGCGCGGATCGCTCTCCGTGAAGGCCTTCTTGTCGGTGATGTTGTCCCCCGAGACCTGCACGGTGAACGCGTCGTTGATCCGCATGATGACGCCGAGATCGATCTTCTCGTATCCATCGAGGCGATTGACATTCGTCGCCTCGCCCCAGCGATCGTCGACCGCGGCAAAGGTGCCATACACGGTGCCCGCGACGGGGCCCACGTTGAAGGAATACGCGGGGGACACACGCAGCTGCCAGCCCGGCTGGCGTTCCGTCTCGTTGCCGTCGATCGTCGGGTCGGCGCTCTTGATTTCGCTCTTGAGCCAGGTGCCGTTGAGCGAGACGGAGAACCCGACGTCGGTGCGCCAGGTCGCGTCGAGCTCCAAGCCGCGCGACTCCTGGGTGGTGAGGATCGACGAACCGCCAAACTGGAAGTTGACGAACCGCGGATCGATATCGGTGGAGAACGCAGTCGCGTACAGGCTGAGGTAATCCGTCGCCCACTTGAAACCGAGTTCGTACTGTTCGATGTCCTGGATCAGGTCGGCGCCGGCCGCGAGAGCGCCGCGCCCGTCCCGATAGGTATCGAACTGCGGCAGCAGGTGGCCCTTGTTGATGCGCGCGAAGGCGCCCATGCGGTCCGTGAACTGGTAGTCGAGCGCGGCCGTCCACGAGAACTCCGAGATGTCGTCCGAAATGGCGAAATCGACGTTGCCCGCCCGCCCCTCGTCGAGCGTGTAGTCGACCTGGTAGCTCTCGTGGCGGATGCCGACATCCGCCCGCAGCGCATCGGTGATGTTGAACGATGTCGCGGCATACAAGGCCTGCGACGTGGCGTCGCCCCGCTCGTCGATGTCGTAGTTGAAGCCACAGCTGTCGACGACCGTCGGATTGTTGCAGGCGATGCCGGTCACGATCTCGCCATGGCTCTGCACGACCTGGTACTGGGAGTTGCCCAGCGCCCAGAGGTCATGGCTCGAGGCGTCCGACGCATAGAAACCGAATGTCGTCGAGCCGCGGTCGTATTTCCAGGTGAGGCTGATGTCGTTGGTGAAGGCTTCGACGTCCTTGCGGACTTCCCACGCCCCGAACTGCTGGATGAACTCCTGGTTGCTGATCGCGCGGCCGGTCACGGCACCACGGATCGGCCCCGTAACCACGGCGCGCGGATCGACGGCCGGATTGGCGAGCAGCGCCCCGACCTGCACGGCGGCACCGTCCGGGACGAGGCCGACCGTATCGGCATCACCGGCCGTGTAGCTGAAGCGTTCCGTCAGCAGCCAGTTGTCGGCGATGTCCAGCACGACCGATCCGCCGCTCATGCTCCCCTTCCAGCCGCGGCCCTCGGCGAGGTCCAGCGTCTTGACGGTGCGGTTGGCTGCGTTCGGATCGCCGCCATTGGCGAACCCCGGCCCCGGATTGTCGGTCATGATCTGCTGCAGGCGGTTGCGGGGCCCGAGCTGGTTGTAGCTCGCGTCCACACCCGGCACGTTGAATGCCACCGGCAGGTACCACTGGCCGAAATCGTCGGTCTGGCGGTGGAACACGTTGACCTTGCCCCGCTTGAGCACCTTGGTGAGGTTCACCGTGAACTGGTTGCCCTCTTCCGAGTTGTAGCCGGCGTCGCGCAGGCCCGGCGAACTGGTGATGTAGCCACCGACCAGGTAGTAGAAATCGTCGGCGATCGGCCCGCTGATGTAGCCATCGAAGCGGCGCAGGTCATAGTCCGACGTCGTGTACTTGACGGTGCCCTCCGTCTCGTCGCCGCCTTCCTTCAGGATGAAGTTCGTCGTCAGGCCAGGCTGGCCGTTGGAGAATACCGGGTTGGGTCCGCCGCGCAGCGCCTCGACCCGCTTCACCGTCTCGTCGATCCGGAACATCGTCGTGTTCTCGAGGAAGGACAGCGTCGAGATCGGGTAGACCGGTGATCCATTCACCTGGACCGTGAGATAGGGCGCGTCGCCGCCGCCCGGGAAACCGCGCACCATGACGTTTGCGCCCGAGACGCCGCCGGTGCTCTCCGTCCAGACGCCCGGTATGAGCCTCAGCAGGTCCGCCGTGCTCTGCGGCGAGAACTCCGTGATGGCCTGGTCATCGATGGTCGTGATCGCGAAGCTCGCATCGAGCTTGCGGATCTCGGCGCCCGCGGCGGTGCCGGTCACGACCACTTCCTCGAGGACGTCCGGCCTGCTGTCCGGGTTGCCGGCAGCCGGGTCCTGCGCGCGCGCGGTGCCCGGCGCAGCCAGGGCCGCGACCGACAAGGCAACGATGAATGCGAGGGATCGAATCGCCTGGACGCTCATAAACTTCTCCGGTTCATTCGGTTCTCAGCAACCTCGACGCACCGGCGCTCGTTCCGCCGGGTGGTCAAGCCCCCAGAATCGCCAACACGATGGTTGACAGCGTTGTCTTTTTCTACCACCCTCGATTTGTACTGTCAAACCTGGCCGGAGTCCCCCGACCGGTGGTCCGGTGCGCCATGAGCGAAAAACAACTTTGTTATAAAGGAGTTATGAACCCTTCTTCTCCTGAAGGCCAGCATGATCCCGCGCCACAGGGAGCCATGCATCCGCGGGCCACCGGTGGGCAGTTTGTAGATAGCGCTATCAATTTGGCGATTTCGGCGCAGGCTGGCGGGCATTCTTCGAGCCGGTCCGGTAGCCTGCTGCGAGCCCCATGAGCCGACCCAGCCGACCCACAGTGCGGACCCCGCGCGCGGCGACCTCCACCTTGCCCGCTGCCCGGCGCCGCAAGAGCGTGCACACCATCAATGACGTCGCCGCGCGCGCCGGTGTGTCGATCAAGACAGTCTCGCGCGTGGTCAATCGCGAGCCGAACGTGCGCGAAGTCACCGCGCAGCGGGTGCACCGGGCGATCCGCGAACTGAGGTACCGGCCGAATTTCTCCGCGCGCAACCTCGCCAGCTCGCGCGCCTACCTCGTCGCGGTGCTCTACGACAACCCGAGCGACAGCTACATCGTCAGCGTCCTGCAGGGAGTGCAGGCGGCGTGCGAGGCGGCCGACTACGGCGTCCTGCTGCAACCCTTCGACGCCTCGAGCCCGCGACTCTGCGACCAGGTACATGACATGCTCGCGCAGCGACGGCCGAGCGGGCTCGTGCTCACCCCTCCCCTCTGCGACCTCGCGCCGCTGCTCGCGACGCTCGACGCCGACGGCACCCAGTACGTGTCGATCGCGCCCCACGACGAGGATCGCGGCCGGCCCTTCGTGTCAGTCGATGACGTGCGCGCCAGCTACGACCTCACCGAGTACCTCCTGAACCGCGGCCACCGGCGCATCGGCTTCATCAAGGCGGATCCCCGCCACGGCGCCGCCTCGCGCCGCCTGTCGGGCTATCTCGAGGCGCTTCGCCGGCACGGCGTCGGGATCGACGAGCGCCTCATCGCCAACGGGCTCCTCTCCTTCGAATCCGGCGTCGAGTGTGCGCGCCGGCTCCTGCGCCAGGCCGACCGCCCGACCGCGATCTTCGCCAGCAACGACGACATGGCGGCGGGCGTGCTGCACGCCGCGCACGAACTCGGCCTGCGCGTGCCCGCCGAACTGTCGGTCGCGGGCTACGACGACGTGCCGATCGCGCGCTACGTGTACCCGAGCCTCACGACGGTGCGGCAGCCGATCCGCGCGATGGCGACTGGCGCGGTGCAGTGCCTGCTGCAGGCGATGCGCCCCCTGCATGGCGCCCGGGCAAGTGGCGACATCGTCCACCGCTACGACTACGAGATCATCATCCGCGATTCGGTCGCAGCGCCGCCATGAGACGAACCGGCACGCGCGCGCATCGCGTGCTGCTCGCAACCTGCCTGGCGGCGGGAGCGGTGGCGGCGGGCCGCGCGGCGCCGCTCCACGACGCCACCGAACTGCGCTTCTCGATACCCGAGGGCCGGGTCCAGAATGAATTCTATCGACGCGGCCCGGTGGCGGCGCACCTCGTCCTCTCCGCGGGCCAGCGGCCGCGCGTGATCCTGGCCTTCCCGGCCGGCAACAGCGGCGTCGCATTGTGGTTCGAGGCACCGGCCGGCGAGGTGACGTGGCAGCCACCGAGCGGCTTGACGGCTGCCGACCGTACGCTCGCGGATGGCAGCGTGCTGCGCGGCGTCGCCACCGAACTGGTCGCCACCGGCGGGCCGCTCGCGATCACGGGGGCGATCGTCGGCAGCGTGCGCGTGATCCGCAATTTCCAGGAAGGCGGCGAGGCGCCCGCGCGCGAGGTCGCGACCCCGGCGGTGCGCGCGGGCCGCACGATCGTCTGGCAACGGCGGCGACTCGATGGCGCCGCGGGTTACTTCCTCTCGATCGAACTGCTGGCCGGCGACATCGGCGGCGGCGAGGCGGGGCCCGTCACGCTCATCCCGGGGCGCGGCGGAGCGCTGCGCCTGCGGCTCACCGGCCTCACCGGCGATGCGCCGCTCACGCCGATCCCGGCCGCCGGGCTGCTGACGCCGGCGGCGTCGCAGGACCCCCGATTGCGAAATGCGCTCGGCTTTCTTTCCTACGGGGAGAAACTGCTCGCCGGGTCGTGGCGCTTCAACACCTACTTCGGGCGCGACACGCTGCTGTCGGTCGAGTTGCTCGCGCCGGTCGCGCAGCCGGCCCTCATGGAGGCCGGTCTCGGGGCGGTGCTGGAGCGGTTGAACGACGCGGGAGAAGTCGCACACGAGGAAGACATCGGCGAATTCGCGCTGTTGCAGCGTCGGCGCTTGCGCCTGCCACCGGGCGATGCGCCCCTCCTCGATTACAAGATGATCGACGACGACTACATGCTGGCGCCGGTCGCGGCCCACTATCTGCTCGACATGCCCGCCGGCCGGATGCGCGCACCGGCGTTTCTCGCGCGTCGCACCAGCGCGGGCCCCAGCTATGGCGCACGCCTCGCCAGCAACTGCGCATTCGTGCTGGCGCAGGCCGCGGCTTTCGCCAGCGAACCGGACTGGCGGCACTTGATCGCATTGAAGCCCGGCCAGGGCGTCGGCAACTGGCGCGACAGCGAGCGGGGACTCGGCGGCGGACGCTATCCTTATGACGTCAACGGCGTCTGGGTGCCGGCTGCGCTCGAGGCGATCGCCCGCCTGCATGACAGCGGGCTGCTGCAGGCCCAGCGGCCCGGCGAGTCCTTCGCAGGGGCCGCCGCGATGGCGCAAGTGTGGCGCAGGGAGGCGCCGCGTTACTTCGGCGTCTCGATTGCAGCGGCGGATGCGCGCCGGATGGTGAGCCGTTACGCGCAGGATGCCGGCGTCGATGCCGCGCCGGCTTCGGCCTCGATACCCGGCGCCGGCATCGAATTCCGCGCCGTGTCGATCGATGGCAGCGGGCACCCGGTGCCGGTCATGAATTCGGACGAAGCGCTTGCCCTGCTGCTGATGGAGCCCGATCCAGCGGAGGTGACGCGCATCGCACAGACCCTCGCGCGGCCGTTCCCGGCGGGGCTGCTCACCGGCGCGGGCCTGCTCGTCGCCAACGCCGGCTTCGCGGCGCCGGCACTGTGGCCCGAGTTCGGCCGCAACCGCTACCACGGCGCCGTCGTGTGGTCCTGGCAGCAGGCCCTGTTCGCCGCCGGCCTCGACCGCCAGCTGCGGCGCCCGGAACTTCCCGCCGCGGCGCGCCAGGCCGTCCGGCGCGCGCGCGCGCAACTGGCCGGCGCGATGCGGTCCGCGGGCACGGTGCGCGGCTCGGAGTTGTGGTCCTGGTCGCAGCACGGCGGCCGTTACCGGATCGAGCCCTTCGGCCAGCGCCACGAGGACGAAACCGAGTCGAATGCAGTGCAGCTCTGGAGCACGGTATACCTCGCGCAAGCGCAGGACCGGCCGGCACCGCGGCAATCGCCGGGTTGCCGCCCGCAGGCCGGAGGTACGGGGCAGCTTTGCCGGTAGAATGTCCGTCTGGTCCTGACGGAGCGAATCTTGCGGGTCGCAGTCCTGGGTGGCGGAGTGATCGGCGTGACGAGCGCGTGGTATCTCGCGCAAGCGGGCGCCGAGGTCGAAGTGATCGAGCGTCAGCCGGGCGCGGCCCTCGAAACGAGCTTCGCGAACGCCGGGGAAATCTCCCCCGGCTACGCCTCGCCCTGGGCCGGCCCCGGCATGCCCCTGAAGGCGCTGAAGTGGCTGTTCGAGAAGCACTCGCCGCTGGTCGTGCGGCCGCAGTGGGACCCGGCGATGTGGCTCTGGATCCTGCGCATGCTGCGCAACTGCACCGCTGCGCGCTACGCCGTGAACAAGCGCCGCATGGTGCCGATCGCCGAATACAGCCGCGACGAACTGCGCCGCCTGCGCGCCGACGAGGCCCTCGCCTATGACGAGCGCTCGCTCGGCACGCTGCAGCTGTTTCGCACGCAGAAGCAGCTCGACGGCGCCGCGGGCGACATCGCCGTGCTCGAGAAGCTCGGCGTGCACTACCAGCTGCTCGACGCGGGCGGCTGCATCGCCGCCGAACCCGGCCTTGCGGATGTCCGGCCGTTGATCGCAGGCGGACTGCGCCTGCCCGACGACGAGACCGGCGACTGCCATCTCTTCACGCAGCGCCTCGCAGCGCTTGCGCAGGCGCGCGGCGTGCAGTTCCGTTACGGCCGGAACATCCTCGGCCTCGAGCGCAGCGGCGATCGCATCGAAGCGGTGCGCACCGACGCGGGGCGCGTGACCGCCGACGCCTATGTGCTCGCGCTCGGCAGTTTCTCGACGCTTGTGGCGCGCAGCCTCGGGATTTCCCTGCCGGTCTACCCGGTCAAGGGCTATTCGATCACGGTGCCGGTCGCCAACGCTGCCCGGGCACCGGTATCGACCGTGATGGACGAGAGCTACAAGGTGGCGATCACGCGGCTCGGCGACCGGATCCGGGTCGGCGGCACGGCGGAGCTCTCCGGCTACAACACGCGCCTGCATCCGGCGCGGCGCGCGACGCTGGAACTGTCGGTGCGCAGCCTGTTTCCGGCCGCGGGCGACTATACGAACATGGCGTTCTGGACCGGCATGCGCCCGATGACGCCCGACGGCACGCCGGTGGTCGGGGCGTCGCGCTATCGCAACCTGTGGCTCAACACGGGCCACGGCACCCTCGGCTGGACGATGGCCTGTGGCTCGGGGCGCATCGTCGCGGACCTCGTCAGCGGGCACCGTCCCGCGATCGATACCAGCGGCCTCGCGCTCGATCGCTACGGCTAGGGCCTAGACATTGCGCCGATATTGCCCGCCGACCTGGTAGAGCGCGCGCGAAATCTGCCCGAGCGAACAGACCTTCACGGTCTCCATCAGCTCGGCGAAGACATTGCCGCCGCCTGCCGCGACCTGCTGCAGGCGCGCGAGCGCGGCCGGTGCCTCGGCGGCATGGCGCTGCTGGAATGCGCGCACGGCGGCCACCTGGTCCTGCTTCTCCTGTTCCGTCGAGCGGATGAGGGCGACGTTGGCGTGGGCCTCAGAGGCGTCGTGTCCCGAAAGAAAGGTGTTCACGCCGATCAGCGGCAGCGAACCGTCGTGCTTCTTCGTCTCGTAGTAGAGGCTCTCTTCCTGGATCTTGCCGCGCT
>CAZRLI010000047.1:0-9928 GCA_964600535.1 uncultured Steroidobacteraceae bacterium
TCGAGATCGGCGGCGGCCTTGTCGAAGCGGGCCTTGGCGACCAGCTTGCGCTCATACACATCCTTGATGCGGTCGAACTCGAGTTGCGCCTCGGCGAGGCGCGCACGCGCTTCCGTCACGGCCGCGTCGCTCGCCTCGGTGCGCGCGCGCTGCTCGCTGCCGGTGAAGCGCGCGATGACGGCGCCCTTCTCGACGTAGTCGCCGACATCGAACGGCAGCTCGACGACGCGGCCGCTCGTCTGGGCGGCGACGGTCGCCTGGTCGACCGCCTCGACGACACCATCGAATGCGATCTCGCGCGGAACCTGTGCCTCGCGCAGCACGACCGTCTCGAGGGCCGCCGCCGCGCGGCCGGGCGGGGCAGCGGGCCCCGCCGGGTCCGAACAGGCCGCCAGGGACACCGCCAGCAGCAGGGCGCAGACCCAGGCCGGCGATCCGGTCGCGTCCGGGCGCATGGTCGCTAGCCGCGATCCGCCGCGGCGCCGAACGCCGCGCCAGGCGCCACGCCCAGCTTGCGCAGGATCATCGCGAGCGGGCACAGGCCGGTGAAGGACGCCTGCAGCAGGTTTGCGCCGACGAAGGCGGTGACCCAGAGCCAGTTCGGGCTGTGCAGCTTCGAGAGCCCGACGGACACGAGCACGAACAGGCCCGCCATCCTGAAGACCCATTGGTCAACGGTCGTGTTGCGGGGTGAAGCGGTTGCCATGATGACCTCCAGTTGAAAATGCAGTGGTTCGTCAAGCCGTCGCCTTGCGCCGGTGCGACATGCGCGCCGGGGCGGGGCAGAAAATCCCCTGCACCACGCGCATGACCTCGAGCGCCGGGCCAGGCACCATCCGGTAGTAAATGGTCTGCGCCGCCCGTCGCGTCGCGACCAGGCCTTCCGCGCGCAGCACCGCGAGGTGTTGCGACAGCGCCGACTGCGACAGCCGCACCCGGCCGTTGATCTCCCCGACAGCCAGTTCTCCATCGCTCAGCGCGCAGAGCACCTGCAGCCGATGCCGATTCGCGAGCGTCCGCAGCAGGGTCGCGGCCGCCCCGGCATGTGCCGCGAGCGCCTCCGCCTGCGTCAGTCCGGCGGCGCGCGCAGTGCCGCCCCGGGCCCGGGTTGTGTTTTTCATTAGTTGATTCTAATTTATTATTTACTAATATACAATGCGGCCGCAAACCGGAGTACCGCCATGCCTGCCACCCCCTCGCGCACCACCCGCACCGCCCTGTCGCTCGCCCTGCTCGCGATCACGGCCGCCTTCGCGGCTGCGTTCGCGGCCGAAGACCCGCGGCTCGATGACTCACGCAGGCTCGCCGCCGCGCTGCAGTCGGGACTCGGCAGCCGCCTGCAGCAGGCGATGGCGGAGGGCGGGCCCGTGCAGGCGATCGGCGCCTGCCGCGCCGAGGCGCCGGCGATCGCGGCCCGGCTGGGCGACAGCTCGGGTGCACGGATCGGGCGCACTGCCCTGCGCGTGCGCAATCCGGCCAATGCACCGGATGCGGCGGCCCGCGTCGTGCTCGATGACTTCGCGCACCGGCTCGCCGCAGGGGAGAAGGGGCCGATCGAGGACCTCCGCGTGCTGGCGGATGGCAGCGTGCGCTACATGCAGGCGATCGTGACCCAGCCGCTGTGCCTCGCCTGCCACGGCACTGCCGTCGCAGGGCCAGTGCGCGCAGCGCTGGCCCGGCACTACCCTGCCGACGAGGCGACGGGCTTTTCGGCCGGCGACCTGCGCGGGGCCATCATCGTCGACTGGCCGGCCCGGGAGACTGGCCGGGCGGAAAAGGACCCCTGAGGGGAGGCCAACGGGCGACGGGGGTCTTGATGGCGGAGAGAGGGGGATTCGAGCCGCCGTGCAATCCCTTCGTTCTGCTCCAGTCAACTCTGGCCTATCAATTTCGATGCCGTCACTGCACAAGCCAGCCAGGACACGCCTACCCAGACCCCTTATCGGACGCTGGGCACATGCCAGACACAAGATGTCGGATTGCAGGCGGAAGCACACCCGCAGCAGCACCGCGGATACCTGACACTTGGTCATCAGGCGATCAGCTCCGAGGTGATCACCCCCAGCACTGCGGCAATTTCGCGCGGTGCCCGCCTCACTTGTGGGTCGCGGTGCGCTAGATTGAGGTCCAGTCTGCTTCGACCAACGGGCCAAATGTAGGGAGCGAGCATTCTGCTGCTTGGCCGAAGCACGCCAGTTGCACGACCGCCCGATCGAAGAGCTGCAGGTGGATGTCGATGCGTGGATCGCGAGTAGCAATAGCGGGCGCACGCACTCGGGCAAGTACTCCTACGGCAAGACACCGATGCAGACCTTCTTCGATCGCAGGAAGCTCGCGGACGAAAAGCAGCTGGATCGGACGGCCCCGGACGTCAACGAGAATCGGCTCGTCGCGCGAGCGGCGCGCCCGTCAGATCCAGTCGTAGTTGGGACCGCTAAACTTCGACGACGGGTTCGAGATGCCGCATTTCGCGGCCATTCACCTGCTGCGCAATGCGCCCGGCAGCGGCGCCCTGAGGCCCTGCTACGAGCGATACCTTCAGATCGCTCGCAAGTACCCGGGTTTCGGCCTCGTTCTCGAAAGCCCCAGGTGGCGTTCGAGCGCGGACTGGGGCAATCGCCTTGGCCTTGCCAGAGACGACCTGCGCACGATCAATGCGGCCGCGATCACCGATGATGGCATTGAGCACGGCTGCGCCCGGCAGCAGCCCGAACATGGGCTCGCGCAGCACCTCGAGAAGAATCGCCAACGGCAAGCGCCGGTCGGTCGAGGGCAGGTCGCCAAAGCCTTCCCGAGCGAGCCGCGCAGTGGCTTGCGACGCGGACAGCATGCCGGGTTATCGCGCGATCTCGAGCACCGCCGCTCCCTCGATCTCACCCGCCCGCAGGCGAGCCAGCGCCTCGTTCGCCCGCTCGAGTGCAAACAATTCTGTATTGACTTCGAGCTTCACATCGGTCGCGATCATCATGAACTGCGCGCCATCTGCCCTGGTCAAATTGGCGACTGACTGGACTGTCCGTTCGCCCCAAAGCAAGTGATATGGAAACGAGGGTATGTCGCTCATGTGGATGCCTGCGCACACGACTTTGCCGCCCTTTCTCGTCGCGGCCAGCGCAGCGGGCACGAGCGCGCCGGTCGGTGCGAAGATAATGGCCGCATCGAGTGCTTCCGGAGGCGTCTCATCGGATCCACCCACCCAGGCTGCGCCGAGTCGCTTCGCGAAATCCTGCGCCGTACGATCGCCGGGACGGGTGAAGGCAAGGACCTGCCGCCCCTGCGCGCGGCAGATCTGTGCGATCAGGTGAGCCGCCGCACCGAACCCGTAGAGCCCGACTTGGCGGGCATCGCCGGCGGCGGCGAGCGCGCGATAGCCGATGAGACCCGCGCACAAGAGAGGGGCGGCTTCGACGTTGGAATACTTCTCCGGGATCGGCAGACAGAAGGCTGCCTCCGCCACCATGAACTGCGCATATCCGCCATCGAATGAGTATCCCGTGAAACGCGCCTGCTCGCACAGGTTCTCCCTGCCCGAGATGCAGTACCTGCAGTGCCTGCACGTCGAGGCGAGCCAGGGCACTCCCACGCGCGCTCCCAGGGCAAAGCCGCGCGCCTCCCGGCCGCACTCCACGACACGTCCCACGATCTCGTGGCCGGGCACGATGGGAAAGCGGATGTCCGGCAGCTCACCATCGACCAGATGCAGGTCCGTGCGACAGACGCCGCAGGCCAGGACCTCGATCAGGAGCTGTCGGGGTCCGGGCTTGGGCATCGCCATCTCGACTGCCGTCAGGGCTGCCCCGGGCTGTTGCAGGCACATCGCTTTCATTTACCCATCCTGTGAATCACGATAGTCGCTTTCGCAAGCCGTAGAAGGCTGCCAGGCTGAATAGCACGAGCGCGAGTCCAATGCCGAGCACAGCGCCGGTGCGTTGCTCGATGAAGCCGGCCCCAAGGCTCACCACGGCCGCAGCGAACAGCAGTTCCGCCAGCGACAACGCCAGCAGATACCTGGGGAAGCTGTAGCGCACGAGTCCGAGCACATAGCCGGGAATCTCGGAAGGGAGCGCAAGCTGAAGCAGCAACACCAGACTGAAAGGGCTGGCCGGCCCCAGGTGTTTCTCGAGACGATGAAATGCATTCCCGGCGATCAACCAATTGACGACGCTTCGGCCGACGTAACGGCCGATCGCATAGGAGCACGCACCCCCCAACAGCCATCCGATCCAGAGCAGCACAGCGGTGGCGACTGGACCCCATGTAAAAACCGCGACTGGCAGGATCACCGCGACCGACATGAACGCCAGCATCGCGGAGAACGCAGCCAGCGATACAAACAGCAGCACCCCGGAAATCGGATGCCCGACAATGATGTCCTCACTGGCCGCGAGCACCTCGAGCAAGGCGCTGTGCAAAGCCTTCGATGAAGCAAGCGTCGCCATGGCAAGCGTCAGCACCCCAAGCACCGCGGCGCGACGCCAGACGACGCGATGCTGGGCCGGTAGTGGAGCTCTTCCAGTGACGCTTGCGCGTTTCATCCGCATGGGCCTCCATCATAAGCCGTCGGCCTTTCCCGACTGGCCGGCTTACGCTATAAGTGATGCCGTACCTGCAGATCGGGGCGTGCAATGCCGGCTGCATTCTCGGCGGAAGTTCTTCGCCACGTACTCACCTCGACCCCCGATGCGATGATCATCTTCGATCGGGACGGAGCGGTGTTGTTCGCGAATCATCAAGCGACGACGCTCTTCGGATATTCGAGGGACGAGTTCTCGGGCCTGGCCGTCGAGGCCTTGCTGCCCGAGCGCTTTCGTGAACGGCATGTCGCACACCGTGGCCGTTACACCGCGGATCCGCGGCTGCGACCGATGGGCACCGGCCTCGATCTGCTTGCCCGGCGCAAGGACGGCTGCGAGTTTCCGATCGAGGTCAGCCTGAGTCCGGTCGAGGAGAACGGCACCACAATCGTGACGGCCGCGATTCGCGACATCACGGAACGCAAGCGCGTTGAGCAGGCTCTCAAGGCTGCCCAGGTCGCCGCGGAGGACGCCAACCAGGCCAAGTCGCGCTTCATTGCCGTGGTAAGCCACGATCTGCGCCAACCTGTGGAAACAGTCGCGATCCTGAATGCCGCATTGCGCAGGCTCGCCACGGGCGCCGATGCACTGGAGGCGATCGAGCATCAAAGCCAGGCGATCGCCACGATGTCACGCCTGCTCGATGCCCTGCTCGACATCAGCAGACTCGAATCCCGCACCTTCAAACCTGAATGTACTGACTTCAAGGTGGCGGCATTGCTCGAGGAGTTGCGGGCAGAGTTCACCGACCTCGCGCGCGGGAAGGGCATCGGGCTGACGATAGCGCCCTGCAGCGCAACAACCCACTCCGATCCGGCGCTTGTCGGCCAGGCGCTGCGCAACCTGCTCTCGAATGCCATCAAGTATACGGAGCGTGGATCGGTGGAAGTGCGCGCCCGTCGGGTCGGGGAGAGAGTCCGGATCGATATCGCAGACACCGGCATTGGCATCGCGCCGGGCGACCTCTCGCGCATCTACGACCCCTTCTATCGGATAGGCGGCACGGCCAGGACCCCTCGCGGCGGCTACGGGTTGGGCTTGAGCATCGTGCAGCGAATCGCGCAGCTTCTGGGCGCGGATCTCGAGGTGCAGTCGCAGCCCGGCAAGGGCTCGACATTCTCGCTGGTGCTCCCCGCAGCCATCGCTGCACCCGTTCCCACGGCGCTGCCGCGCAAGCGCACGCCCTTCGCTGTGGCGGAGAGGGCGGCGATGCACCACATCCTTCTGGTCGAGGACGATGCAGGCGTGCGTCACGCGATGCAGGTGTTCCTGAAGGTGGCCGGTTATCGGGTGACGGCATCTGCATCGCTTGCGGAAGCACTCGATCACGTGCGCACAGCGAAAGGCCTCGACCTGCTGATTGCCGACTACCATCTGGACGATGGTCACACGGGCATCGAGGTGATCGGCGCGGTTCGTGCGGCCCTCGGCGTGAACCTGAAATCGGTTCTCATGACCGGAGATACTGCGACCGCCGCGCGCGATTTCGGTGGCGATGCGAACCTGCGCCTCGCCGGCAAGCCGGTCGAAGCCGACGAACTCGTCGGCATCATCGACGGGTTCCTCCGCGCCGGCGCGGATCGCAGGACCGGTTGACCGAGCCGTGCCCGCAACAGGACAGTTCGGCCTGTCCCGGTTCCTATGGGAGAGTCGCTATCGGAACCCGGACGCAGAGCCGCCGGAAGAGCGCATCGAGGACAGCTGGAACCGGGTGGCCACCGCAGTCGCTGCCGTCGAGCGCGATGCGGACGCGTGGCGCGAGCAATTCCTCGCCATCCTGCGCGACTACCGCTTCCTGCCCGGCGGACGCATCCTCGCAGGCGCAGGGGTCGCGCGGGAGGTGACTCTCTTCAGCTGCTTTGTCATGGGTGTGATCGAGGATTCTGTGGAGGGCATCTTCGAGGCCCTCAAGGAAGGCGCGCAGACGATGCAACAGGGCGGCGGAGTCGGCTACGATTTTTCGACCTTGCGCCCTCGCGGCAGTCCCGCCCGCAGGACCGGCGTAATCGCCTCCGGTCCGGTCTCCTTCATGCGGATCTGGGATGCCATGTGCGCCACCATCCTCTCCACCGGCGCACGCCGTGGCGCCATGATGGCCACCCTGCGCTGCGATCATCCGGATATCGAAGAGTTCATCGATGCGAAGCGTCAACCGGATGCGCTGACCCGATTCAACCTTTCGGTCCTGATAACCGACGACTTCATGGGCGCCGTGCAGGCCGATGCGGCATGGCCGCTGGTCTTCCCCGATCACTCTCTTGCCGATGGCGATGCGCGAGAACACATCGAACGGTTCTGGACCGGTGCCCGGGAACCCGTGAGATGCCGCATCGTCAGGCGTGTTCGTGCGCGCGAACTGTGGGCACGAATCTGCGCGAGCGCCTTTGATTGCGCAGAGCCGGGGGTGCTGTTCATCGACCGCATCAATGCGGCCAACAACCTCGCCTACTGCGAGTCCCTGAGCGCGACCAACCCCTGCGCGGAGGAGCCCCTGCCACCCTATGGCGCCTGCGATCTCGGCTCGCTCAACCTCACGCAATTCGTCGTCGATCCTTTCCTGCCCTCGGCGCACATCGATTACGCGTCGCTGCGGGAGACCGCGCGGGTGGCGGTGCGCTTTCTCGACAATGTCATCGACATTTCGCGCTTTCCGCTGCCGAGCCAGCGCGCGCAGGTGTTCCGTTCGCGCCGCATCGGACTCGGCGTGATCGGCTTGGCCGACTGCCTCGCCATGCTGCGCCTGCGTTACGACACCCCCGCTGCGCGCGCCGAGGCGGAGCGCGTCGTGCGCGACCTCCGCGACGCCGCTTATCAGTCCTCCATCGAACTCGCCGGCGAGAAGGGCGCGTTCCCGGCGCTCGAAGTCGACAACCATCTCGATCGGCCCTTTGTGAGAGCGTTGCCGGAGGAGCTGCGGGCCGGGATCCGCCGCCAAGGCATTCGCAACAGCCATCTGCTCGCGCTGGCGCCGGGCGGCACCATCAGTCTGCTGGCGAATGGCGTCAGCAGCGGCATCGAGCCCATTTTCGCCCTCGAGGGTACACGTCGCGTGCTCGACAACCAGGGGCAATGGCGCCCTTTCCAATCGATCGACTACGCCTTTGCACTCTGGCGCAGAAATGCGCCCCCGCATGCCGGCCACCCCCCGGAGTACTTTGTCACGAGCGATGCGATCGCGCCGCGGGATCACCTGCTGATGCAGGCGACCCTGCAGGCGGGAATCGATGGGGCCATTTCCAAGACCATTGCGCTCGGCGGAAGTGTCACGCGCGCGGACGTCCCCGGAATCCTGCACGCCGCCTTCGAACTCGGCCTGAAGGGCTGCACGCTCCACCGTGCGCAGGCGCGCCCCGGGGTCCTCAGCCGCTGCGGGATGACCCTTGCGGAACACCGTGCAGCGGAACCGCCGTGCGCCAGCCTGGATGTGGCAGGTGAAACTGCGCCAGCAACGTGAGAACCGCTTGCGGCGCGAACTCGCACCACTCCACGCCGATGCCGATGGCGTTACGGCGCACGACCCAGCCGGCGAGCTTTCGCGATCCCGCATCGACGTCGATGCGCACCAGCAAAGGAAGCCTGAGCGCGGTCTCGATGAAGGCACCGCTGATGCTCACATCCCGCAGGCAGCCGGAGCCGATGGCTCCGGGCCGCCCCTGGAGCCTTACCTTGATGGCGGCGGGAACCCTCTGCCCCCAGCGATGCTCCATCATTCCTCCGATACGGGCACTGCGCTACAAAGTCGGCTCAGGCAATTCGGGTGCCAGGCGACTCTCGGGCTTCTCGGGCTTCTCGGGCTTCTCGGTCATCGTCGCATCTGTGAGCAGCAGGACACTCGCCACTGACACTGCATTTTCCAGCGCAGTGCGCACGACCTTCGCCGGATCCACGATGCCGGCCTCGAACAGATCCACGAACTGCTTGCGGGCTGCATCGAATCCCATGTTGCCCTCGCCGTTCAACATCCGATCGACCACCACGCCACCGTCAGCCGCTGAGTTCTCGGCGATCTGCCGGGTCGGCGCCTCGAGTGCACGCGCGAGGATCTGCACGCCAGTGCGCTCATCGCCCTCGCATCTGCCTTCCTCGATCGTCACCGCCGAGATGGTGCGCAACAGGGCCAGGCCGCCTCCCGGCACGATGCCCTCGGCAACCGCGGCTTTCGTGGCGGCGATCGCGTCGTCGAGCGCATCCTTGCGCGCCCTCATTTCGGCCTCCGAAGGCGCCCCCACGCGGATTACGGCAACGCCCCCGGAGAGCTTCGCGAGGCGCTCCTCGAGCTTCTCGCGATCGTAGGTGCTGGTCGCCTTCTCGAGTTCCCTGCGAATCATCTGGATGCGCCCCTTGATGGCCTCCTTGTCGCCACCCCCGCCGATGAGGGTCGTGGTGTCCTTGTCGATGACCACGCGTCTGGCGCGACCCAGCTGTCCAAGCCCGACCTCCTCGAGCTTCGCGCCCAGCTCCTCGGAGAGAAGCTGCGCGCCGGTGAGGATCGCGATGTCCTGCAGCATCGCCTTGCGACGATCGCCGAATCCAGGCGCCCTGACGGCGGCGCTTTTCAGCACGCCCCGGATCTGGTTGACCACCAGCGTGGCGAGCGCCTCGCCTTCGATTTCCTCGGCGATGAACAGGACCGGGCGCCCCGCCTTCGCCACCTGCTCCAGCAACGGGATCATGTCCTTCAGGTAATTGATCTTGCGGTCCGTGACCAGGATGAGCGCATCTTCGAGCACGGATTCCATCGCGGCGGTGTCGGTGACGAAATAGGGGGAAAGATATCCGCGATCAAACTGCAGGCCTTCGACCACCTCGAGCGTGGTCTCGGTGGTTCTCGACTCCTCCACCGTGATCACCCCGTCGTCTCCGACTCTCTCCATGGCGCTCGCTACCAGCTCGCCGATGACCTCATCGTTGTGCGCGGAATTCGTTGCGACCTGCGCCTTCTCTCTTCGGCTGCCCACAGGCCTTGCACCCGCCTTCAGGGCTCCGATGGCTGCAGCCAGGCCCCGTTCCAGGCCCCGCTTCAGATCGATCGCGCTGGCACCTGCCGCGATGTTGCGCACGCCATGGGCGAGGATCGCATGTGCCAGGACCGTCGCCGCGCTCGTGCCATCTCCAACGGCCTCCCCGGTCTTCTCCGCGGCCTGGCGCAGCACTTGCACGCCAAGGTTCTCCTCCGGATCCTCGAGTTCCATCTCCTTCGCGATGGTGACGCCATCGTTGCACACCAGCGGCGTGCCCCACTTCTTCTGGATGAGCACCGATTTCGACTTCGGGCCCAGCGTCAGCCGCACGGCGTCGGCAAGCTGGGTTGCACCCCGCAGCACCTTTTCGCGCGCCGCGGACCGAAACAGCAC
>CAZRLI010000048.1:0-9803 GCA_964600535.1 uncultured Steroidobacteraceae bacterium
GATCGACGAGCCGATCACCATGATGCAGACGGACTTCGCGGTGTTCATCGGCATCGTCTATTCGTACCTGCCCTTCATGATCCTGCCGCTCTATTCGAACCTCGAGAAGCATGACTTCACGCTGCTCGAGGCCGCGGCCGACCTCGGTGCGAGGCCGGTCACCGGCTTCCTGCGCGTGACCCTGCCGCTGTCGGTGCCGGGGATCATCGCGGGCTCGCTGCTGGTGTTCATCCCGGCGGTCGGCGAATACGTGATTCCGTCGCTGCTCGGCAGCTCGGACCAGCTGATGATCGGGCGCGTGCTGTCCGACGAGTTCTTCGCGAACCGTGACTGGCCGGTGGCGGGCGCCGTCGCGATCGCCATGCTGCTGCTGCTGATGCTGCCGATCATGTTGTTCCAGCACTTCCAGTCACGGGAACTGGCGGGGGCGAAATGAGGCAGGGCCGGCACTGGTTCTCGAAGGCGGGCCTGTGGCTCGGGCTCGCATTCCTCTACCTGCCGATCATTTCGATGATCGTGTTCTCGTTCAACAACTCGCGCCTCGTGACGGTCTGGGACGCCCCGAACTCACCCACCCTCAAGTGGTACGGCGAGCTCTTCCGGAACGAGCAGATCCTCGGCGCGGCCTGGTTGTCGATCCGCATCGCGGCCATGACGGCCACGGGCGCGGTGGTCCTCGGGACGCTGGCGGGCCTGGTGCTCGCGCGCTTCGGCCCGTTCCGCGGCCGGGCACTGCTGTCGGGCATGACGACGGCGCCACTCGTGATGCCCGAAGTCATCACCGGCCTGTCGCTGCTGCTGCTGTTCGTTGCGCTCGAACAGCTGATCGGCTGGCCGGAGGTGCGCGACGCCACCACCATCACGATCGCGCACATCACCTTTTCGATGGCCTACGTGACCATCGTGGTCCAGTCGCGCCTCGCGGGGTTCGACAATTCGCTCGAGGAGGCGGCGCTCGACCTTGGCGCGCGGCCTGCGAAGGTGTTCTTCCGGATTACGCTGCCGCTCATCGTGCCGGCCATCATGTCCGGCTGGCTGCTCGCGTTCACGCTGTCGTGGGACGACGTGGTGGTCTCGCAGTTCGTGGCCGGGCCGGGTTCCACCACGCTGCCGATGGTGATCTTTTCGAAGGTGCGCCTCGGCGTGAGCCCCGACGTCAATGCGCTCGCGACCATCATGGTGGTGATCGTGGCGACCGGCGTGGTCGCATCGTCCATCTGGATGCGGCGCCAGGAGCGCCGGCGCGAGCGCGAAATGCAGATGGCGGCCGCCGCGAACAAGTAGTCTACGCTCGTGGCGGGCGTCAACCTCGGAATCGATTTCGGCGGCTCCTCGATCAAGGCGGGGCTGGTCGACATCGGGCAGGGGCGGATCATCGGCGAGATCGTCGCGGTGCAGACTCCCGTGCCTTCGACGCCGCACGCGGTCGTCGAGGCCATCCGCGGCCTCGACGCGAGCCTCCCCGGGGCGGACTCCGTGGGGTTCGGTTTTCCCTCGGTCGTCAAGCAGGGCAGGGCCTGGACCGCGGCCAACATCGACCATGGATGGATCGGCGTCGATGTCGGTGCGCTGCTGGCGGAAGCGCTGGGCCGCCGCGCGGCCTTCCTCAATGATGCCGACGCCGCGGGCCTCGCGGAGGTCCGCTTCGGTGCCGGTCGCGGCGTGGCCGGCACGGTGCTGGTCTTCACCTTCGGCACCGGCATCGGTTCGGCGCCGTTCATCGACGGCAAGCTGCTGCCCAACACCGAGTTCGGCCATCTCGAGATGCGCGGGGGTTCGGCGGAGCGCTGGGCATCCGCACGCGTGCGCACCGAGCTGTCGCTCGGCTGGCCGGAATGGGGCGCGCGGGTGTCGGAATACCTCGCCCACATGGAACGCCTCTTCTGGCCCGACCTGATGATCATCTGCGGGGCCGTCAGCACCCACTTCGACGAATTCGCGCCCTATGTGACCTCGCGCGCGCCGATCCGGCCGGCGGCGCTCGGCGCCGCCGCCGGCATCATCGGCGCGGCGCTTGCGGCGGCATGACCCCCGCAGGCAAGCTCCCCGACATTGGCACGACCATCTTCACGGTCATGTCGCGGCGGGCGCTCGAGCTCGGCGCGCTGAACATCGGCCAGGGCTTTCCCGACTATCCGATCGATGCGCGGCTCGCCGCGGCGCTTGCCGAGGCGGTCGCCGAAGGCCATAACCAGTACGCGCCGATGGAGGGATCGGTGGCGCTGCGCGAGGCGATCGCCGCGAAACTGCGCAGCAGCCGCGGCCTCGAGGTCGACCCGCTCACCGAGATCACCGTGACCTGCGGCGCGACCGAGGCGATCTATTCGGCGGTCCAGGCAGCCGTCGGGCCGGGCGACGAAGCGATCGTCTTCGACCCCGCGTACGACTCCTACGATCCCGCCATCCGGCTCGCGGGCGCGCGGGCGGTGCATGTGCCGCTCGCGCCGCCGCGTTTCCGCTACGACTGGGACCGGGTGCGCGCGGCCCTCACGCCGCGCACGCGGCTCGTCATCCTGAACACACCGCTGAATCCGGCCTGCACCGTGGCCCGCGCCGCCGACCTCGCGGCGCTCGCCGAGCTGTTGCGCGACCGGCCCATCCTGCTGCTGGCCGACGAGGTCTACGAGCACGTCATCTTCGACGGCCGGCGGCATGAGTCGGCGCTGGCCCACGAGGAACTGCGCGCGAAGAGCTTCGCCGTCTATTCCTTCGGCAAGACCCTGCATGCGACCGGCTGGCGTACCGGCTATTGCATCGCGCCGCCCGCGCTGACCAGCGAGCTGCGCAAGGTGCACCAGTACAACACCTTCAGCATCGCTGCCCCGCTGCAGGCTGCCATCGCGCGCCACCTGCCGCGCCATCCCGAGTGCTGGCAGGGCCTCGCCGGCTTCTTCGAGGCGAAGCGCGATCAGCTTGCGCGGTCGCTCGACGGCAGTGGTTTCCTGGTGCAGCCGGCCGAAGGGACCTACTTCCAGTTGCTCGACTATTCGCAGATCGCGCCCGGCCTCGACGACCTCGAATTCGCGCGCCGGCTGCTCGAGCAGGGCGGGGTTGCGACGATCCCGCTGTCGCCGTTCTATCGGCAGCCGCCGCGCCTGCCCTTCGTGCGCGTGTGCATCGCCAAGCAGGATGCGACGCTCGATGCGGCCGCACGCCGCCTGCGCGCGTTCGCGGCCGGCGCGGCGGAGTAGACTGCGCGCATGCGCGTCACGCTGGTGCAGACCCCCCTCGACTGGGCGGACCCGCCCGCCAACCGGGCACGCTTCGCGTCGCTGCTCGAGCCGCTCGCCGGCGCCACCGACCTCGTCGTCCTGCCCGAGACCTTCACCACCGGGTTCGACATGCAGGGGGGCGCGGGTGCCGAAGCGATGGGCGGCGCGAGCTGCGAGTGGCTCAGCGCGCTGGCGCACCGGCTCGACGCCGCGGTGCTCGGCAGCGTGTTCATCCGCGACGGGGCGGGTGTGCACAACCGCGCGCTCTGGGCGAGCCCCGCGGGCACGATCGACCACTACGACAAGCGGCACCTGTTCAGGATGGGCGGCGAGCACGAATGCTACGCCGCCGGCCGCGAGCCGCTGCTGGTGAGCTGGCGCGGTGCGCGCATCGCGCCACTCATCTGCTACGACCTGCGGTTTCCCGTCTGGAGTCGCCGCCGCGCGTCCTACGACTACGACATCGTCGTCTACATCGCCAACTGGCCGGCGGCGCGCCACTACGCGTGGCAGCTGCTGCTGCGTGCCCGCGCCATCGAGAACCAGGCCTGCGTGGTCGGGGTGAACAGGGTGGGCGCGGATGGCCGGGGCGTTGCGCACGCGGGCGGCAGCGCGGCGATCGACGCGCTCGGCAAGCCGATCCTCGAACTCGACGGGCAGCCGGCCATCGAAACGATCGCGCTCGACCTCGGCGCGTTGCGCGAGTTGCGCCAGCGCTTCCCGGTAGCGCTCGATGCCGACGTGTTCACGCTCGATGCCGCGGGGGTCCCATGAAGAAGCCGACGCGCGTCAACCATCCGCCGGAAGTCCCGGTGCCGCCGGGCAATCGCCCGGTCGTTGCACCGATCTACCAGACCGTGAAGTTCGAGTTCGAGACGGTCGAGGACACCGTGCGCAGCCTGCGCGGCGAACGGCCCGGTTTCTTCTACATGCGCGCTTCGAATCCGACGACCCGGCAGCTCGAACTGACGCTCGCCGCTCTGCAGGAGCGCGACGATTGCCTCGCGACAGCGTCCGGCGTGAACGTGGTCGCACAGACACTGCTCGCCTTGACCAGGCAGGGTGACCACCTCCTGTGTTTCGTCGAAACCTACGGGCCGACCCGCCAGATCGTCCGGCGCCTCCTCGGGCGCTTCGGTGTGTCGCATACGATGCTCTCGATAGAGGACCTGCCCGGCATCGAGCACGCGCTCGCGACCACGCCCACCCGGCTCGTGATGTTCGAATCGCCGACCAACCCGGTCACCAAGATCGCCGACATCGCGGCGATCACGCGGCTCGCCCGCCGCCACGGTGCGGTGACGGTGATGGACAATACCTTCGCCGGGCTGCACCAGCATGGCGAATACGAGGTCGACTATTTCCTGCACAGCCTGACGAAGTATGCCTCCGGCGCGGGGGACGTGATGGGCGGCGCGGTGATCGCGCGCAGTGAATTGCTGCGCCCGCTGCGCGCCGAGTTCTCGGTGCTCGGCGGCGTGCTCGATCCGCACGCGGCGTTCCTCGTGCAGCGCGGCCTGCGGACTTACTTCGTGCGCTATCGCGAGCAGAGTGCCCGCGCGCTCGAGGTCGCGCAGCGCCTCGCGGCACACCCGGCCGTGTCGCGCGTGCACTATCCAGGTCTGCCCGGCCACCCCCAGCACGCGCTCGCGCGTGCGCAGATGCGCGAGTTCGGCACCATCGTGAGCTTCGACCTGCGCGGCGGCGCGGAGTCGGGGCGGCGTTTCACCGAGGCACTGGCGCTGTTCGCCAAGACCGCGAGCCTCGGCTCGACCGAGTCGCTGGTGATGGCGCCGCAGATGCTCAAGTCCCGCGACCTGACGCCGGACCAGCTCGCGATCTCCGCCGTCACCGATGGCACGGTGCGGCTGTCGATCGGCCTCGAGGACCCGGAGGACCTCGTTGCGGACATCGACCGGGGGCTCGCGGCAGCGGAAGCGTGAGGTCGTTCGCGGTTTCGGCGCCGCGCGCTTTACTGTTTTTCCGGGGAATTGCCTCATTGGCCGGAGAAATCTCCGGGTGATGGGTTATGTCAATTCGTTCGGCGATGCCAGTGGTGGCCACGGCTGCGCCGCTTGCCCTGCGCGAATCGCTGCTCGACGGCTTTGCAGAGCAGGGCCTCGATGTCCCGCTGCGGCCTGCGGCGCTCGACCTGCTGCTGCGTGATGGCGACGCGGACCAGGCGGCCGGGGAGGTCGCCGCGGCACTGTTCTTCGTGACCGGCCGGGATCGCGAGGCGAAGCTCCTGCACGACAGTGCGCTCGCCACGCGCCGCAAGGCGCTCGCCATCGCGAGGCTGCTGCGCGCGCCCGCCGAGGCCGCCGGCGTGGCCGGACTGCTGCACCGGGCAGGCGAAGCCTGCGCGTTGCGCGCGCTCGCGCGCGCCGAAGGCGGCAGCCATGTGCGGCTCGATACACCTTCGCGCGCGGAGCTCTGTGCGCGCCACCAGTCGCCATTCACCGATCAGCTCATCCGCGCGTGGCGCCTGCCGGCAGCGGTCGGCGAGGCGCTGCGTACCTGGCGGCAGTTCCGCTCCACGGCCTCGCGCGGCGCCGCGATCGTCTACCTCGCGCACCTGCTCTCCAGCGAGGAGTTGCACCCCGAGTTCTTCGCCCCCGGGTTGCTGCGCAACGTGGCCGCGGAACTCGGCATCGACGCGGCGCAGCTCGACGCCATGGGGTAAGCTCGCCGCCAGAGGCCCATGAGGGCCCGGGGGCGACATGCTCATCCTGCGATGGTTGCCGGGGGCCACTGCATCCCTGCTCGCTGGCGTCACCGCGGCGGCGGAACGCATTGCGGTCGAGGAATTTGCCCCCACGTCCGGTGCCTATACCGCCATGGACCTGTCACGGGACGGCAGCCTGGTGGTCGGCACCTCGCTCGTGAATGGCGAGCCCATCGTCACGGTCATGGACGTCGCCGGCATGGAATCGTCGGCCGTGATGCGCGGATGGGTGGACGAGTTCACGGTCAGCTGGTGTGGATTCAAGACGAACCGGCGCCTGCTCTGCAGCTTCGAGGGCATCGGCTACGAGCGCGGAGTCCCGTTTCCCCTCACGCGCCTGGTCGGTGTCAACACGGACCGCAGCAATAGCAGGGTGCTCGCGCAGGGCGGCGCGCGCGGCGGCACGCAACTGCAGGACCGGATCGTTCACTGGTTGCCCGACGACCCGGCGCACGTGCTCATCGAGCTGGATGACGGGGAGGACAGCGCCGTCTTCCCGGGCGTCTACCAGCTCGACGTCGAGAAGGGGACGACGCGCCGCGTCCTGCGCCCCCGCGACCCGATCCTGCACTGGTACGCGGACCGCACTGGCGTCGTGCGCTTCGGCTATGGATTCTCGGGCAAGCAGGCGATCTTCGTGGCGCGCAATTCGGCGGACGACGACTGGCGCGTACTGTCGCGCTTCGATCGCTTCGGGGAAGCGCCGTTCCGGCTGCACGGCTTCGGCATCCTGCCCGGCACGATGCTCGTATCCCTCGGGCACAACGGCCGGGATGCCATCTTCGAGATGGACCTTGCCGACAGGAATGACGTGCAACTGCTCTTTTCGCACCCGACCGCGGACGTCGACGACGTGCTCTTCGCGCGCCGGGACGGCGGCATCGTCGGCTTCGCCTATGAGACCGATCGCCCGCAGCGGCATCTGATCGATCCCGAGGCAAGGCGCGCCCAGGCCGCGATCGACGCCTCGCTGCCCGATACCCTGAACACGGTACTGCGGCAGTCCGCGACGGGCGCGCGATTCCTCGTCTCCGCCAGCTCCGACCTGCGCCCGCCGGAGTATTTCCTGTTCGACCTCGAGGCAAGGCGGCGCGTGCGCCTCGGCTCATACAATTCCCGGCTCGCGGCGCGCACGCTCGCACCGATGCGCCCGATCGAAGTGCAGGCGCCGGGGGGTCTCGTCCTGCCGGGCTACCTGACACTCCCGGTGGGCGTGGAGCCCAGCAACCTGCCGGCCATCGTCCTGCCCCACGGCGGGCCCTACGCGCGCGACTCGTGGGGCTACGACCCGCTGGTGCAGCTGCTGGCGAGCCGCGGCTATGCCGTCATCCAGGTCAATTTCCGCGGCTCGAGCGGCTACGGCCGCGCCTGGCAGGATGCGGGATTCCAGGGGTGGGGCACGGTGATGAATGACGACATCACGAGTGCCGCGCACTGGCTCGTCGCGCAGGGCATCGCCGACCCGAAGCGCCTGTGCATCGTCGGCTGGAGCTACGGCGGGTATGCAGCACTGATGGGCGCGATCAAGCAGCCCGGACTCTACCGGTGCGTGGCGAGCATTGCGGGCGTCACGAGCCTCGGCCAGCTGCAACGGGACCGCGAGATCTACTACGGCGGCAGCGCGGACACCCGCCACCAGATCGGAACCGGGGACCTCGCCGAGAATTCGCCGCTCCAGCTGGTCGAGCGGCTGCAGGTGCCCGTATTGCTGGTGCATGGCACCGACGACATGCAGGTGCGCGCCGACCACAGCAGGCGCATGGCCAAGGCACTCGAGCGGGCGAAGCAGCCGGGCGAGCTCGTGCTGATAGAGCACGGTGACCACAGCCTGACGCGCGCGGCCTGGCGCCAGGCGCTCTATCGCAAGCTGGTGGACTTCCTCGACAGGAACTTGTCGCCGCCGTAGCGCGGGCTCAGGCGCTGCTCGCCACGCGCACGCGGTGCATGTGGTAGGGCAGCACTTCCATCAGCTCGCCCTCGAGGTGGCGCTGCTGCACCCCCCGCCAGAAGTCCGCGGTGAGCACCTCGCCGTGCACGCGCATGAACGCGGCGCGTTGCGCATCATCGAAGGCGAGGAAGTTGATGAAGGTCTCGGGGAACACGTCGTTGTCGGCGACGTAGAACCAGCTCTCGGCCCGCATCTCGTCTTCCTCGTTCGTCGCCTGCGGCAGCTCGCGGAACCGGCAGTCGGTCACCTGGCACAACTCGTCGTAATCGTAGAAAATCACCCGGCCGTGGCGGGTGACGCCGAAATTCTTCAGCAACAGGTCGCCGGCGAAGATGTTGGTGTAGGCGAGGTCGCGGATCGCCTGGCCGTAGTCGAGCACGGCGAGTTCCGCCTGCTGCGGTGAAGCCGTGCGCAGGTAGAGGTTGAGCGGTGTCATGCGCCGCTCGACATAGAGGTGGTCGAGGATCACGTCGTCGCCCTCGAAATGCACGGTGCTGGCCGTTTCGCTGGCGAGCTCCTCGAGCAGCTCCGGCGCGAAGCGCGCGCGCGGGAAGCGCAGGCGCCTGAACTCCTGGGCGTCGACCAGCCGGCCGGCACGGTCGTGCTTGAACACGTAGCTGTACTTCGCGAGCACCTCCTCGCGCAGCACGTTCTTCGGGTAGGGGAAACGGTCGCGGATCACCTTGAAGACGACGTCGAACGAGGGCAGCGTGAAGCACACCATCACCAGGCCGCGTTCGCCCGCGGCGTGCACGAACTGGTCGCTGGTGTGCTCCATGTGGCGCAGCAGCTCACGATAGCGCTCGGTCTTGCCCTGCTTCGCCCGGCCGAGCACCGTGAACAGTTCGCTGACCGGCTTGCGCGGCAGGAGCGATTTCAGGAACACGACCGCCTCGCCCACCCGGTCGAGGTCTGCATGGAAATAGGAGCGCGTGAAGCCGAACACGATGCTGACGTCGGCCTCGGCCAGCATCACGGCATCGACGAGGATGCCGCTCTCGGTGTTCTTCAGGGCGATCACCAGCGGTACGGTGAAGCCGCGGCCGGTCATGCGCCCGACCAGGAAGGCGCGCGTGACCTGGAAGAACACCGGCCGGATCATCTCGACCTTGAGCAGCGTGCGCCGTTCGCCGAGCGTCGCCAGATGCGCCTCGACCTCGGCGGTGACGTGGGCGACGCTCCTGTCGAAATCCTTCCACGGGGAGCGGAAGCGCAGCTCGCCCAGCACGTCCTCGAACAGCAATGGCAGGGAGCCGCGGTGCAGGTAGCTGTTGGTGACGACCGCGCTCGTGACGCTCGCGAGCGGATCGAGGTCCGCCGCGACGAACTCGATCTGCGGCGCGACGCCCACGGTACCATGCAGCCGGCGGGTGATGGAGCTGAAATAGGTCTTGTTGAACTCGGGGTCAGGCAGCTCCTCGATCAGCGCCGCGAAGCGGGCGCGGATCGCGCGCCACAGCCCGAGGTCGAGCGCCAGCCCGCCGAGCTTCAGGCGCAGTTCGGCAATCGCCCGGTCGACCCAGCGGTCATACAGCTCGATGCGCTCGACCGCGTCGCGCTGGCTGCCCTTCCAGTCGCGCGCGTCGAAGCGCTGCGGCGCGCGCCGGGTGACCGCACGGAACTCGGCGTTGTAGTCCGCGAACGCGCCCGCAATATGCCGCGCGCATTCCTGGGCCAGCGCGGAGTCCGCCGTCACGCGGTGCGACCGGCTGCCACTCAGAGGTTCTTGATCAGCGCGTCGGCGAACTCGCTGCACTTCACTTCGGTCGCACCCTCCATCAGGCGCGCGAAGTCGTAGGTGACGGTCTTCTGGCCGATGGTCCGGTCCATCGCGCCGAGGATCGCATCGGCCGCCTCCGTCCAGCCCAGGTAGCGCAGCATCATCTCGCCGGAGAGGATCACTGAGCCGGGATTCACC
>CAZRLI010000049.1:0-3034 GCA_964600535.1 uncultured Steroidobacteraceae bacterium
CCCGCGCCGATGCTGCCCGCGATCTCGTCGATGGTCAGGGCCTGGTCGTAGCGGCGCTGGCTGCCATCCGGCAGCGTGATGACCGGCACGAATCGAGCTCAGTGCCCGGCGCAGGACTGGCAGCGATCCGCATGGGGAATCGCCTCGAGGCGCGCAGCCTCGATATCCTGTCCGCACCGGGTGCAGATGCCGTACTCGCCGCGCTGCAGGCGGCCCAGCGCGCTGTCGATCTGCTCGATCTCGGCGCGCGCCGCCGACTCGATGCCGCGCAAGACGTCGTCGTTCTGCCGCTCGGACGCCTGCTCCGAAAAATCCTGGCTCACGGCCTGGCGGCGATGCGCGGCGTCATCGCGCGCGCGATCGGCGCGCGTAACCAGCTCCTCGCGGCGCTTCTGCAAGACTTCCTGGACTCCGGCGGCACCCATCATGGCTCGATCGCTCGCTTCGCTGCGGGAAATGGTAGGCGCGAGTGGGATCGAACCACCGACCACTTCCATGTCAAGGAAGTGCTCTACCACTGAGCTACGCGCCTATGGGGGCGCGAAAGATAACCTACAGCGCGCCCCGCAAGCAACTGAATGCGCGATTTTTCAAGGCGTTAGGCGCCCCTGGTCCTCGTCCCGGGGAGACGTACGGAGACCCCGCCGGTTTCCGGATCAGCCACGCCTGCCGGGCACTCACTCATCGCTGGTGATTGCCACCGTCGCGGTGTTCGGTGAACCGATCGTGTACGAGCCCGGACTTGCAGTGCTTGGATCCAGCGTGAACACCGCGTTCTCGACGGGTTCCACCGCGCTGTCATTGATCGGCGTCACCGTGACCAGCTGCGAAGCACTGCTGGCTGCAAATGTGAACTGACGGATGTCGCCGCCCAGGTTTCCGAACGCTGGCGATGTGTTGTAGTCCGATACCACGGTTGCCGTACTGCCTGCCAGGCTGATGCGAACCGGTAGCGACGCCGCCAGATTTCCTCCGGAACGCCCCATGGTGAACGAACCCGTCGTCGGGCCGGCTTCCGTGGCGGTGCTGTCGGTCGGCGTCAACGTGATGACGGGTGGATCGTCACTGATGTTGATCGTCCCTGCAGCCGGCGATCCAATGGTGTACGAGGCATTTGTGCTTGGATCGATCGCGAACACTGCCGCCTCGGTACCCTCGACGAGGTTGTCGAGCGCCGGCGTCAGGGTGACCGTCAGCGACGATTGGGCAGCCGGGATGCTGAACTGCCGTATGTCGCCGCCAAGGTTGCCTGGATTCGGAACCAGCGAGTAGTCGGTGATGGAAGTGGCGGTGCTCGAGGCCAGTGTCACTCGAACATTGAGCGCAACGGCCACGTTACCGCCCGACCTCGCGAGCACGAACGTGCCCGTCTGCTGCCCGGCTTCCAGCGCGGACCCATCCGTCGCGGTCAACGTGATCACCGGCGGATCGTCGTCGATCGTGAGATTCACGCTTGCCGGCGAACCGATGTCGTAGGTCGCGAGCGGATTGACTGCGAGGCCAAAAGACTCCTGCGCCTCGACCAGGTTGTCGCGCACGGGTGTCAGCGTTACCGTCAGCGAGCCCTGGTTGGCGGGTATCGACCACTGCAGGATCCCGGCACCGGGAACCGATGCCGCCGGAGACGCCGTGAAGTCCGTCGGGTAGGTTGCAGTACTTCCCGCCGTATTGAGCTGGACACTCAGCGCGACCGCCTGGTTGCCGCCGTTGCGCGTGATCGTGAACGTGGCAACCCCTTGGCCCGCTTCGGCGGCGGACGGATCGGCCGAGGTAATCGATATGATCGGCAGCGCATTGATCACGTTCGCGGTGAACGCCGTCCGGGCAGAGGTGCTCGCCGTCGTCGTCGCCGTGAACCCCGGGGGCTGCGTGATCGATACGGTCGCGGTACCCTGCGAGGCCGGATCGAACGTCGCCGACAGCAAGCTCGTATTGCCCACGAAACTCAGCGGCGAGTTCGTGATCGTCCCCACGGCGGTGTTCGAGCTCGCCACCGGCACCGAGGCCGTCGCCCCGCCCCGCAGCGGCTGCCAGGCGCCACTGAAACTCGTGTCAGGGTTCAATCGCACCGAGTAGACCTGGAAGTTGGTGGCCACGCCATTGATGTCAGCCGAATTTCCCACACCGTAGAACGCAAAGCCCGAGGGCGTCACCGTGACCGGCAGCGTGTCGTCCACGTATCCGGAGGCCTGGGCCGTGACGGTTGTCGCCCCGAGCGCCGTGCCCTGCACGTAGAAGGTGCGGTTGCTGGCGTCGTTCACGCTCGTGAACGTCAGCGTCTCGCTGCCCGCCGCGGTCGGACTCGCCGACAGCAGCACGCCTGAGCCGGCCGGCACTGACAGCGTGATATCCACCGGCGCGGGCGGCGCACTTTCGAGCCGCACCGATCCGCTCTGCTGCAGCTCATCGCCCACCGCCACGCTCGCCTGGGCGAACAGCACCGCCGAACCTACCAGGTTCACCGTGAACGTGGTCCGCGCGTTGCCCGTCGCCGTCGCCGTCGCCGTGAACCCCGCCGGCTGCGCCAGCGAGATCGTCGTGCTGCCCTGCGCGATCGGGTCGAACACCGCGTTGATCGAACTGGTGTTCCCGATGAAGTTCAGCGGCGAGTTCGTGATCGTTCCCGCCACGGTGTTCGAACTCGTCACCGGCACCGACGCCGTCGCCCCGCCGCGCAGTGGCTGCCACGCCCCACTGAAAGTCGAGTCGGGGTTCAGGCGGACCGACCAGACCTGGTAGGTCTGGTTCGGCGCAAAGGCATCCACCTGGACGGGGTCACTGACCCCGTAGAATGCGAAGCCAGACGGCGTCACCGTGACCGGCAGCGTGTCGCTCGCATATCCCGTCGCGGATGCCGTGACGGTTGTCGCCCCGAGCGCCGTGCCCTGCACGTAGAACGTGCGATTGGCCGCATCACCCACATTGGGAATCGTCAGCGTCTCGCTGCCCGCGACCGTCGGATTCTGCGACAGCAGCACCCCTGAGCCGGCCGGCACTGACAGCGTGATATCCACCGGCGCGGGCGGCGCACTTT
>CAZRLI010000049.1:3134-9774 GCA_964600535.1 uncultured Steroidobacteraceae bacterium
GCACCCCTGAGCCGGCCGGCACTGACAGCGTGATATCCACCGGCGCGGGCGGCGCGTTCTCGAGCCGCACCGATCCGCTCTGCTGCAGCTCATCGCCCACCGCCACGCTCGCCAGGTTGAACAGCACGTCGCCGAGGTCGATCACCTGCACGCTCTTCGTGGCCTCGGTAATGCCCGCGGCATTCGCGCGGATCGTGGTCGCACCCAGGGCCACACCGGTCACCGGCACCTGCACCTGGGTCTGCCCGAACGGAATGAACACGGTGGCCGGAACCGTCGCGATCGCGGTCGCATCGGAACTCAGGTTCACCGTGAGCCCGCCGGCTGCGGCGGGAGCAGACAACGTGAGTGCGATGCTCTCGGTCTGGCCGACGGTCACCTGCAGCGGATTCGGGGCCGTCGCGAAGGAGAGCGAGAGTGCCACCGTCACGGCGCGCGTTTCCGGCGCGAAACCCGATGCGGCCGCCGTAACCGTGGTGGTGCCGAGCGCCACGCCGGTGATCTGGGGATTGTTCGGCGGGACGAACGCGCCATTGGGAATGATCACGGGCGACGTCACCGTCGCGATGGCGGTGTTGGCCATCGTGAGGTTCACGACGACGTCACCGACCGCCGGCGTCGAGAGGCTGATCGGCAGGCTCGCGGACTGCCCCGGACCGACCACCGGCACGACCCCGATGTTGATGAGCTGTGCGGACACCGTGATGGACGCGCTCGCCGGCGCGAACCCGGGCGCAGTGGCGTTGATGGACGTCGTGCCGACCGCGATGCCGTTGATCGTGAACGTCGCCGTCGTCTCGCCTTCATTGAAAGTGAGCGAGGTGGGCGCGACGGTCGCCAGGCCGCTGTTGCCGGAAGCCAGCGTCACCGTGACGCCGCCGCTGGGGGCCGGCGCGGCGAGCGTCACCGTGCCGCCGATACTGCGGCCCACACCGACGACGGGGCTCGCCGGCGCCACGGTCATCGTGCGTTCAGCGACGGTCACGGTTGCCGTGGCATCGGTGAAGCCGCTGGCGCTCGCCGTGATCTGGACGCTTCCTGTCGTCGTGGCCGTCGTCACCGTGACCGTGGCTGCGGTGGCACCCTCCAGCACGGTCACCGAGGCGGGCACGGTCGCGATCGTCGTGTTGCCGCTCACGAGGTTCACGAGTTGACCACCCGCCCCCGCAGGCGAAGGCAGGGTCACCGTGAGCGAGCCGGTGGAGATCGTGAACAGCGTCTGGTTCGCCGGCACGAGCCCGAGACCGCCGTCATCGTCCGCGATCGTGACGGTCGCGCTGTTCGGTGCACCGACGTCGTAGTCCGCACCGTCCACGATCGTCGCGATCACCGTCTCGCCGCCCTCGACCGTCGGATCGTTGACGGGCATGACCGTCGCCGTGGCGGTCGCGCTCCCGGGCGCAAAGCTCACCGGAATGTTGATGACGCTGTAGTCGACGCCATTGACCGCGGTGCCCGTCAGGTCGACCTGGACCACCAGCACGAAAGTGGTATCGCCCGTGCGGGTGAACGTGAACGTACCCGTCGTCGGTCCGGCTTCGGTCGCCGTGGCGTCCGTCGCCGCTACCGTGATCACCGGCAGGGCGTCGTCGTTCTGGATCGTGCCGGTCGCCTGCAGGTCAGCGATCGTGGAGTGGGTCGCGTTCGACAGATTGACGACAAACGTCTCATTCGGCTCGACGACCGTGTCGCCCAGTACGGTCACCGCGACAGCTACGCTGCCCTGGCCCGCCGGGATCGTCGCGGTGCCGCTGGCTGCGGTGTAATCGCTACCCGCCGTCGCAGTGCCGTCGGACGTTGCGAAGTCGACGGTGACCTGCTGGCCGGACACCGCCGACAACGCGACGATGAAGGACGCAGTGCTCGTGCCCGAATTGCCTTCCGGCAACGCGACGTCGCCGATCGACAGCGTCGGCGTCGGATCGTCGTCGGTGATGGTGACGATACCCGTGCCATCGCCGATCGTGGCGTTCGTCGCGCTCGACAGCGTGACGTTGACGGTCTCGTCCGGCTCATCGAGCGCGTCAGCCGTGGTGACGACATTGATCGACTGCGTCGTCACTCCTGGCGTGAACGTCAGCGTCCCGCTGTCAGCGGTGTAGTCAGTGCCCGCGGTCGCGGTTCCATTGCTCGTCGCGAACTGCACCGTGATCGTCTGGCTGCTCGCCGAAGTCAGCGTCGCGGTGAGAGTGGCGGTACCGCCTTCGGTGACCGTGGCGTCGCCGAGGTTGATCACCACTGCACCGTCGTCGTTCAGGATCGTGCCCGTCGCCTGCCCGTCGGCGATCGTGGCGTTCACCGCATTCGACAGGTTCACGAGGAACGTCTCATCGGGCTCGACGGTGCTGTCGCCGCTCACCGCCACCGTGATCGTGCCGGTCGTCGCGCCCGCCGGAATCGTTGCGCTGCCGCTCACCGCCCCGTAGTCCGCCGGCGACGTCGCCAGGCCGTCGGCAGTCGTGAAGTCCACGGTCGTCGTGAGTCCCGAGATCGCCGATTGCGTCACCGTGAAGACAAACGAGGTCGTTCCACTGTTGCCCTCGGCCAGCGACACGTCCACGATGCCGAGGGTCGGGGCCGTGTCGTCATTCGTGATCGTGCCGAGACCGGCACCATCGGCGAGCGTGGCGTTGGCCGGTGCCGAGAGCGTGACGTTGAAGTTCTCGCTCGCCTCGAACAGCGTATCGCCGTTCACGACCACTGAAAGGGTGCCGCTCGCCTGGCCGGCGGGAATCGTCAGCGTGCCGGCATTCGCGACATAGTCGCTGCCCGCGCTCGCGGTGCCGTTGCTCGTCGCAAAATTGACCGTCACCTGCTGGCCGGAGACCGCGGACAACGAGACGGCAAACGTCGCGCTCGAGGTCCCCGCGTTGCCTTCCGCCACGGTAACGTCGTCGATCGACAGCGACGGCGCCGGATCGTTGTCGGCAATCGTGACGACGGCCGTGCCGTCCCCGATCGTCGCGCCGCCCGGCGCCGACAGCGTGACGCTGAAGGTCTCGGCCAGCTCATCGAGCGTGTCGTCGAGCGTCGCGATGGCGATCGTCTGCGTCGTGACGCCGGGGGCGAACGTGATCGTGTTGCTGGCCGCCGTGTAATCGGCACCGGCCGTCGCGCCGCCGTCACTCGTCGCGTACTGCACGGTGACGGTCTGGCCGCTCGGTGCCGACAGGCTCACCGTGAGGTTCGCCGCATTGCCTTCCGTCACCGTGACGTCCGCGATCGAGAGCATCGGCAGCGCACCAACACTGACGGTCACCGTGGCAGTGTCGGAACCGCCGTTGCCATCGCTGACCGTATACGAAAAGGTGTCGGTGCCGGAGAACCCGGCGTTCGGCACATACTGCACCGCGCCCCCGACGATGACCGCGGTGCCGTTCGCCGCAGCGCCGACCGCCGAGATCGTGAGTGTGTCGCCGTCGACATCGGTGTCGTTCGCGAGCACGTCGACATCGACCGGCGTACCGGCGCTCGTGGATGCCGTATCGTCGTTCGCGACCGGATCGTCGTTGATCGGCCGCACCGTCACCGTGATGAATGCGGAGGCCGAGCCGCCGCGACCATCGCTGATCGCGTAGCTGAAGGTGTTGGTGCCGTGGAAGTCGGCGTTCGGCGTGAAGCGCACCTGGTTGCCGACGATGACGGCAGCGCCGTTGGCCGGAGTGCCCACGCTCGTGATCGTGAGCGGATCGCCGTCGGGATCCGAATCGTTCGCGAGCACGGCAATCAGGATCGGCGCGCCGTCCTCGTCCATCGAAGCCGTGTCGTTGGCGGCCACGGGATCGCGATTGACCTGCGCGTCGACCGTCACCGTCGTCGTGTCGGGCAGGCTGTCGAGCGCACCGTCGTTCACGACGAGCTGGGCAATGAAGAGACCCGAGAGATCCGCGACGAAGCTGGGCGTCGCGGTGTCGGCGCCGTTCAATGTCGCGCTGCTGCCTGCGGGAGTCGTGGTCAGCGACCAGAAGAAGGTGAGCGGATCGCCGTTCGCATCGCTCGAGCCGGTACCGTCGAGATTGACGGTGGCGCCTTGCGTCACGGTCTGGTCGGGCCCGGCGTTCGCGACGGGCCGCGTGTTGCTCGTGCTGATGACGACCGTATCGGCGGCGCTGTCGACGAAGCCGTCGTTGACGATGAGCTGTGCGACGAAATCGCCGGCGCGGTCGGCCGTGAACTGCGGCGTTGCGGTGGTCGCGCCACTGAGTGCGGCCGTGGAGCCGGCCGGCCGCGTCAGCAGCGTCCACCGGTAAGTCAGCGGATTGGAATCGGGATCCGACGACGCCGTGCCATCGAGCATCACGATCTGGCTGACGATCACCGACTGGTCGGGCCCCGCATTCGCAACCGGGGGCCGATTCGCTTGCGTCGTGACGACACCGACCGTGTCGGTGCCCGAGCCGCCGCGACCGTCGTTGACGGTGAGGCGGATCGTGTAGGTGCCCGGCAGGTCGGGGACGAAGTTCGGCGTCACGGTGTCCGCACTACTCAGTGACGCGCTGCTGCCCGTGGGCCGCGAAACGAACGCCCACGCGAACGTCAGCGGATCGCCATCGATGTCCGAGGACGCGGAGCCGTCCAGGTCCACCCGCTGGCCAGTGACTGCTGCCTGGTCCAGCCCGGCGTTGGCGACCGGGTTCGTATTCGCCGGTGGTGTCGTGACGACGACACTGTCGACGGCGCTGTTGACGAATCCGTCGTTGACGACGAGGTCGATCTCGTAGCGACCCGCGACATCGACCAGGAAGCTCGGCATGACCACCGTGGCGTCCGACAGCACCGCGGCGCTGCCGGCGGGACGCACGCGCAGCGTCCATCGATAGGTCAGCGGATTGCCGTCCGGATCGCTGGATGCGGACCCGTCGAGCGTGACGCGATCGCCGACGAATGCGACCACGTCGGGCCCTGCATTCGCGACGGGCGGGCGATTGCCGCCCGGTGGTATCGCGCATTGCGGCAGCGTGCAACGCAATGTGCATGCACGCGCATCATTCACCGTGATCATGCCGTCCCGGTCGGGATCACGGGGGTCCGTCGGACCCGACGCCGGCTTGCCGCGCGCCGCGGTGATGAGCACGATGTCGTTCCGGTCGATGTCGGCGTCACCGTCAACGTCGCAGGCCATCGCGGTGGCCGCCGAGGCCCGCGATGCTACGGCGAAGGACGTGCACAAGATTGCCGCAAAGAGCCAGAGCGAGACGATCGGGAGTCTCGTAAGGGTACGCAGCATGGGATTTCTCCGACGCAGGATTAAGTCATCCCGCGGGACGTGGAGGGCAACGGCGGATCGGCGGGACATGGCCCCGGCGCCGGGTCAGCTGAGAGGTCGATGCCCGGGCGAAGCGTGACGCGAGTGTCGCTTGCAGAGTGCCAGGCCGAGCAGGCCGAAGCCGAGCAGGAACAGGGTGCCCGGTTCAGTGACCGGGCGAACCACCGTGATCGAGGGAATCGAGAAGATTGGATCGAGCGTCAGGGCGTTGCGGCCGACGATATTGCGGCCGGACAGCGGATCGTCGCCGAACTGCAGCAACGTGACTCCAGCGTGGAGCGCGGCAAACTGCAGTTGCCCGAGGAGTACCCGGCCGCCCTGTTGGGCGGCGAGGAAGTCATCGTCGAGGAAGGACACGGAAAAAATGTCCGCGTAGCCGAATGAGGAGGAAAACCCGGAGAGGACATCGTCCGGGCCACCGAGCTCGGCGCTGAACGTGAACCCCGTGGCGCTCAGTATGGAACCCTGGAACAGGATGTCGAGATCGTACGCGCTGACAATCTCGTCCTGGCGCCTCTCCAGGCCGGACACCCAGATGTCGACCCCGAAGGAGTCGCCTTCATTCACCACCGATAGCAGGGGATCCATGGAAATGATGACCGCACGTGCGGGCGCCGAGGACAGCGCGCCGCAGCAAACAGCGATGGCGATGACTGCGAATTTCGACCGGAAAGAACGCGTGACATCCATGACACCGCTCCCTTGGGCGTGCATCTCCCCGCTGCCAAGCCGTCTGGCAGCGCCGCACCACGCCTTCCCAGTGCACAGCAATAACCATTCCACAAATGGCGTGGGGCAAGCGGATCAGGGAATTGCTGCCGGGCGAACGCCTCGCCCTGCGACCATTGCATCGCAGCATGTAAGAACGGCCGACAGCACCTGCGGCCGGCTATCCCGTTGCTGCGCCGGGCAGGCCCAGCTCCGCCTTCTTCAGGTGCTCGATCTGGTCGCGCAACCGGGCGGCTTCCTCGAACTCGAGGTTGCGGGCCCGGCGGAACATCTCCGCCTCCAGCTTCTTGATCTGCCTCACGGCCTGTTCGGGCCGCAGGATCGGAACCGCCGCCGCCCGCCCGCGCGGGCGGGGCACCTCGCTGCGGGCGCCTTCCATGATGTCCGCGACCGGCTTTGCAATACCGCGGGGCGTGATGCCATGTTCGGCATTGAACGCAAGCTGCTTCTCACGACGGCGGTTCGTCTCGTCGATGGCTCGCTGCATCGAGCCCGTGACCTTGTCCGCGTAGAGGATCGCGCGGCCGTGCAGGTTGCGCGCGGCGCGACCGATCGTCTGGATCAGTGAATTGTCGGAGCGCAGGAAACCTTCCTTGTCGGCGTCGAGGATCGCGACCAGCGACACCTCCGGGATGTCGAGGCCCT
>CAZRLI010000050.1:0-9725 GCA_964600535.1 uncultured Steroidobacteraceae bacterium
TGCCGCGACGCCGGCATCCAGCTCTTCCAGGGCTATTTCCTGCAGCGGCCGGAAACCTTCTATGGCCGTCGGGTTGCCGCCGACTGCCTCACCGCCGTCCACCTGCTCGCCGCGCTGCACCGCATGGACTGGTCGATCCGCGAGGTCGAGCAGCTGGTCGCCTCGGATGTCGGCCTCAGTTACAAGCTGTTGCGCGCCGTGCAGACGGCGAGCCACTACGCGAACAATCGTGTCTCTAGCCTTGCGCAGGCGATCGTGGTGCTCGGCCGGGACCAGCTGGTGCGCATCCTGTCGCTGATCACGCTATCGCGCTTTCGCGGGCGCCCCGTGGAGCTGATGCGCAACGCCCTGCATCGCGCGCGCCTGTGCGAGCTGCTGGCCGCACGCGCACGCATCGGCGACAGCGGCGCGTATTTCATGGTCGGACTGCTATCGTTGATGCCGGCGATGCTCGGCGGCCAGCCCGAGGAGACCATCGGCGCGCTGCCCCTGAGCGATGACGTGCAGGGCGCCCTGCTGGCGCGCAGCGGCGACATGGGAGCGGCATTGCACTGCGTCGAGGCGCTCGAGCAGGCCGAGTGGGGCAGGGTGGGCTACCGCGATCTGTGCCTCGCCGAGATCAATGCCGCCTATGTCGAGGCCTGCGGCTGGGTCGAGGAATCCATGTCGAAGGTCCAGTCGCTCTGAGCATCGATTAAGCTGCGCCGATGCCGCGCCTCGGGATCCTGGTACTGCTCTGCTACGCGCCGCTCGCCACGCTGGCTGCAGCCGGTTCATCCGGGGCGCGGGCGGTTGCCGGGGCCGAGGCTGTCTTCGCCGACACCGAGGATGCGCAGGGCGTACTGGGCGCCATTGATTCGGGCCTCTTCACGGGCTATCGAGGCAGAGACCGCGCGGCCTGGGCCCGCGAATTCGAGTCCCGGCGACTACAGTTCGCCGCGCTCGTCGCCGGGCTTCCCGCCACCGGCTTGTCCGCTGCGGACGCGCGCGTGGCCCGTGTGCTGCGTGACAAGCTCGCAAGCTTCGAGGAGCCCGCCGCACCCGGCCTCGGGGCAGGCCGCTGCGAGGATGCGGCGCGCCGCGACCTCGACTACAGGGCGCTGAGCAACGCACTTGTCGGCTGCTTCACCGTGATTGCCAACCGCCTCGACTTCGAGGGCGGCACTATCGATCGCGCCTCGGCACTTTCGCAGTTGCACCAGATCGCCGAGCCGCAGCGGCGCAAGGCGCTGTTCGATGCCTTCCGGCCGCTGTGGAAGGCGGTGAATGCCGACAACGCCGCCGACAGCCCGTGGCGACGACTGATTGCGCTGGCCGCGGCGCGCAAGGGCCCCTCGCCGGTCGATGAAGCGGCGCGCACGGTGGGCGTGGGCCCCGCCGAACTCGAGGCGTGGCTCGCGAAGGTGCTCGAGGCGTGGCGGGCGGCGGGCGATGGGCGGCTGGTCGAACCCTGGGACTATCGATTCGCGATCGGCGAGGCCGATCGCCTGCTCGCGGACCGCTTTGCGCAGCGATCGCTGCTGGCGCTCAACCACCGCTTCTACCGCGATCTCGGCGTGGACCTCGACGCGCTCGGCGTGCAGTACGACATCGAACCCCGTCCCGGAAAATCGTCGGTGGCCTACACGGATTTCCTGGTCCGGGGGCGGATGCAGGCCGGGCGGTGGCAACCGACGGTCGCACGCGTGCTCGGCAGCTACCGGCTCGGCACCTTGTCGGCGCTCAACGAACTGGTACACGAAAGCGGCCACGCGGCCCAGATCAGCGCCATCCGCAATCGGCCCGCGTACGTGGACTGGAACGACACGCTGTTCGTCGAAGCGTTCGCCGACGTGTCGTCGTGGAGCCTCTACGAGCCCGACTGGCAGCGGCGCTACCTCGGCGCGGCGGCACCGGAGCGCGCCTCGCTGCGGGCACTGCATGGAGGCGTAATGCTCGATGTGGCCTGGGCGCTGTTCGAATGCCGGATGCTGCGCGAGCCGGCGACCGATCCGGATGCGCTGTGGGCCGAAATCACCAGCCACTACCTGCATATCGTGCCGCACCCGGAGCTGTCGTGGTGGCTGATGCGCGTACAGCTCGTCGATTCGCCCGGCTACATGGTGAACTACGGGCTGGGGGCGATCGTGACGGCGGACCTGCGCGCACGCCTGCGCGGGAAGATCGGTGCCTTCGACGCCGGCAACCCGCGCTGGTATGGGCTGCTCTCGCATGAACTGCTGCGTTTCGGTTCCGAGCGCGACACGCCCGCGCTGCTGCGCCGCTTCCTCGGCCGACCCGTGTCTCCCGAGGCGTTGCTGGCGCAGTTGCGCCGCCTCGATCACTGATCAGCGTTCGAGCCGGGGCCGCGAGCAGAGCCGGACCTGCCGATGGGCATCGGTGTGATAGACGAAGCGCTTGCCGGCGGCTTCCACGTCGACGCGATAACCGGGTGTCAGCACCTGGATCGCGAGTTCGCCGGGCGTGCGGCAGCCGAGCGCGCCATCGGACCAGGTGACGTGCTCGGATGCGACGATGGTGACAGCCTGCGGATCAATGCCGGTGCGGCGCGCGGCGTCTTCCTTGATGAGCCCGGCGAGCGCGGGTGGCAACGCGCCGTCGGTGGTGAACTGTCCCGCGCCTGACTCTGCCGCGGCCGCCGGCAGGGACCTGCGAGACCGCTCGAATGCGGGGGCAGGCGCCGATGCGTCGGCCGGCTCGGCGGCGGTCACCCGGTCGGCGCGGGGCAACGGCGTTGGGGGCGGTGCGGCCTGTTGCGCCGGTGCGGCCTGCTGCGCCGGTGCGGCCTGCTGCGCCGGTGCGGCCTGCTGCGCCGGTGCGGCCGGCGGCGCCGGTGCGACCTGCGGCGCCGGTGCGACCTGCGGCTTCGTGGGCAGGGTGGCCACGGGTGGGGTCGATGCGGGAGGGGGCGCCTGGCGAACGAGCATGAACGCAATCACGCCGACGGATGCTGCGGCGGCAAGCGGCAGGTAGCGCTGCCAGGCGGGCCGGCTCCGCATGGCCTGCCGGGCCGCGGCGCGAATCGCGGCATCGTGCTGCCGCGTCGGCAACTCGGTGGAATGCAGGCGCCACTGCCTCTCGAGCTCGCGGTCGGCGGCTGGATCAGGTTGCAGGTCGGTCACCGCAGGTCTCCGAGCACCGCGCGCAGGCGCGCGTAGGCAAAGCGTAGCCGGCTCTTGATGGTCTCTGCCGGCGCGCCGCAGAGGCTGGCGATCTCGGCGAGGCCGAGGCCGCCCTCGACATGCAGCAGGAAGGCGTCGCGCTGCGCCTCGGGCAGCGCGCCGAGCGCCGCGACGATGCGCGCGCCCTGCTGTGCCGTGGTCGCGGCCGACGAGGGGTCGAAGGCCTCGGGCGCCGCGCAGGTGTCGTCATCGAGTTCCACGAGGCGGTGCGGCGCCATGCTGCGCCAATGGTCGATCAGGCGGTTGCGCGCAACCGTGTATAGCCAGGTCGTGAAGCGCGCCGCCGGCCGCCAGGCGTCGCGCGCCCCGATGATCTTCAGCCAGACGTCGTGATGCAGTTCTTCCGCGCGGCCCTGGTCGTGGCACTGGCGCAGGAAATACCTGAACAGGCCACCGCGGTGCCGCTCGTACAGCCGATCGAATGCCGCGGCATCGCCTGCCTGCCAGGCGAGCATCATCGCTTCATCCGTTTCGGCCCCGCCGGTGTCACGCAGCAACATGCGGCGGGCAGTATGGGGTGGCGCCCGCGCCGCGACAATGCTCGCCCCGCACGACATCTAGGGGTCCGGGACGAAGCCTGCCGCGGCGGGAAAGGGATCGGGCCTGCGGCGCGGCGCCGGCGTGCGCGGCAGCACGCCCATCGCGACCAGCGTCGCGCGACTTTCATAGCGCAGCTCGATGATCTGCTCGGGGTCGTCGCTGGAGCGTTCGAATGCCGTCCATTGCGCGGGCGAGAGTTCACTGCGCCCGTGGCCGGTGCCGAGCGACGCAGAGGCGGGCGCCGGGGCACGCGCGGCGCGGCTTTCGCCCGCTGCGCGACCGGCGCCGTCCTGCGCCGTCGCGCTTTCCGCCAGCGGCATCGGCCGTGGCTCCCGCTCGCGAAAGAGGGCCACGCCGATCACGCCGATATCCGCCGGCCGATCCGTGCGCGCGGCATAGGAACGCGTCGGGGCGGTGAACACGAAGGCTGCCGTGCGCTCGAGATCCTTGCGCCAGCCATCGATGGTCACGCAGCCACCGGGCTCGATCACGTAGCCGGCCTGCGATGGCGCGGCCGACTCGCCGGTGACTGCGTTCACGCCATCCACGCTGATGACCGCCAGTACGCGCCCGGTCGCGACGTTGCGGATGCGAATTCCGTACTCGTGGCCACGCTCGCCGACGATCCAGCGCGCACCGGCATGGCGTTGCACGGGCAGGACGACACCACCGGTGCGATCGACGATGTCGACACGGGCAATGTGGTTCGCGCCGTGCGCGGGTGCAGCCAGGCCGGCCGACAGGCAGATCAGCAGGGTCGCCACGGGCAGGGGACGGCGAGCGGCGGGCGCAGCGGGGTGGGGAAGCCGGTGATTCACGGACATGGGCAGCTCCATGGAAAGTGCGATCTCCTGCCCTGCAAACGACGGGTCGAGCGGGGCGGGGTTAAGATGCCCGCATGACAACCCACCCCGTGATGCCCGCGGCGGTGGCCGGCGTCCTGTTGCTGGCGGCCTGTCCTGCGGTCCGCGGCACGGAGCCTCCCGCCATCGATCCGGCACGGCTTTCCGCCATCGTGCAGACGCTCGCGTCCGACGAGTTTGCAGGCCGGGCGCCGGGCACCGCCGGGGAAGCAAGGACGATCGCGTTTCTCGAGGATCGTTTCCGCGCGCTGCGCCTCGAACCGGGCGGCGAACGGGGTGGCTGGACGCAGGCTGTGTCGCTCGTCCGCACACAGCTCGGGACACCGCGCACGCTCGATCTGGCGGTTCGCGGGCACGTGAGCCGCCTGACGCAGGGTACTGAGCTGTACGTGAGCACCGTGCGCCAGGCTGCGCGCATCGACCTGCGCTCGGCGCCGCTCGTCTTCGTTGGCTACGGCGTGGCCGCGCCGGAGCGCGCGTGGGACGACTACAAGGGTGTCGACCTCAAGGGCAAGGTCGCCGTCATGCTGGTCAACGATCCCGATTTCCACGCGGTCGCAGGCGAGCCGGTCGCGGGCCGCTTCGGCGGGCGCCGCATGACCTACTACGGCCGCTGGACCTACAAGTACGAGGAGGCCGCGAGGCGCGGCGCCATCGCGGCGCTGATCGTGCACGACACGGACGGCGTGGGCTACGGCTGGCCCACCATCGTGGCTTCGGCGGGCGAAAGCTTCGACCTCGCGAGCCGCGACCCGGCCGGCCAGCTCACGCTGCGCGGCTGGATCGCGCACGATTATGCGACCGCGCTCTTCCGCGAGGCCGGCCTCGATCTCGACGCCCTGCGCGTCGCGGCGCGGCGCGCGGATTTCCACCCGGTGGCATTGCCGGTGACCCTGTCGGCGGATATTCCGGTGTCGGCCACGACGACCGTGAGCCACAATGTCCTCGCGAAGCTCACGGGCAGGACCCACCCCGGCGAAGTGGTCATGTTCGGCGCGCACTGGGACGCCTACGGCGTCGGCCCGCCGGATGCGCAAGGGCGCACGATCCGCGCGGGCGCCAACGACGATGCACTCGGTACCGCGGGCATCCTCGAGCTTGCGCGCGTGTTCGCTGCCGGTCCGCGGCCTGCGCGCACGCTGGTGTTTGCGCTGTGGACCGCGGAGGAGCGCGGACTGCTCGGCTCGATGGCGTACGCCGAGAACCCGCTCTACCCGCTGCCGAAGACAGTCGCCAACCTGACCCTCGACATACTGCAGACCGCAGGTCCCGCGCGCGATGTGCTGCTGGTGGGTGAAGGGCAAAGCGAACTCGAGGACGACCTGGCGCACGCGGCCGCCAGGCAGGGACGAGTCGTGACGCCCGAAGCGCTGCCGGAACGCGGGCTGTTCTTTCGCGCGGACCATTTCCCGCTGGCACGGGAAGGCGTGCCCGTGCTCCTGCTGATGGCGATGAGCGGTGGTGCCGATCTGCTCGACGGAGGCCGCGAGGCGGGAGATCGCTGGCTCGCCGGCTACATGAAGTGTTACCACCAGGCGTGTGATCGCTGGTCGCCCGACTGGGACCTGCGCGGGGCCGCGCAGGACGTCGCACTGCTGCAGGCGATCGGCGGGCAACTCGCCAACTCGCGCCGCTGGCCGCAGTGGCGGCCGGGATCGGAGTTCAGGGCGGTACGGCAGCAGTCGCAGTCAGCGCGCGACTGAAGAAACCTTCGCCCGGCAGCGCAGCCGCGTGCCGCAAGCCTCAGCGCGGCGGCACGATCTGGTCGTAGACGATTCGCCAGCCGCCGGGCTGCAGCTGCCAGATCCGCGCGTAGCTGCCGGCGTGCCCGGCGCCGTCATTCCAGCTCGCGCGACCGTAGGTGAAGACCAGATCGCCGGCGCGCGACGCAACAGCGCCCGCTGGCTCGTAGCGGACCGCCACTGCGGAGCGCGCCAGGACCGCACGCGCGGCGTCCGTGCCCACGGCGCGCGGCTGGGCTGCGCGGTTGAGGTGGACCTCGGCGCCGAGGCGCGCCGCGAGGGCCGCGCCCGCATCCGTTGCTGCAAGCCGGGCAACCGTCGACTCGAGCTCGCGTACCGCGGCGAGCGCGCGGGCGGCGCCCCTGCCACGCGCGGACGAGGACAGGCGTGCGACGGCTGCGCCCGCCGCCTGCGGCGCGTCGTCGAGCACCTTCACGCCGCCATCGAAGATCCACTGCCACTCGCCGCTGGCGGCGCGGCGCCACACCGTGAAATAGTGTCCGCCGTATCCGTGGTTTTCCAGGAACCAGGGACCGGTGGTGAAGCCGAGGTCGCCCGAGTCCGCCATGCCGGCGAAGGCGGGTCGCCATTGCAGGGGCGAAGCGGCGTCGACATCGTCCGCGGGCGCCAGGCTCGCGTAGGCGTTGATCGGCAGCGGATCCGCGACGACGGCATCCGGGGCCGCGAAGGAGCGCACGCCGGCGTTCCAGCCATGCGCGGCGGTGTGCGCGGCGAATGCGAGTTCGCCATCGACCAGTGGCGTGACGTCGTTCACGGTCGCGGCGGGTGGCGTGGCGGCGCAGGCCGCGAGCAGGCAGCAGGCGATGGGTGCGAGGCGGGTCATGCGCGCAGCATACGGAGCCGGGCGGTCAACCCGGGTCGGCCTGTCGCGTTGTTCGTCGCAGAGACCCAGGCAAAGGAGCCAGCATATGTCGAACCGAACGATCCTCCGGGCCGCGACCGCCGCCCTCTCATTGCTCATTGGTGGCACGGCCCTCGCCGGTACGCCGCGCCTCGACCAGCGGGAGCACAACCAGCGGGCGCGCATCGAGCAGGGCGTGCGTTCGGATGCGCTGACGCGACCGGAGACCCGCCGCCTCGTGCAGGGACAGAAGCACCTGCATCGCATGGAAGCGCGTGCGAAGTCAGATGGCGATGTGACGCGCCGCGAGCGGGCACGCCTCGAGCACGCGGCCGACGTGCAGAGCAAGCGGATCTACCGCCAGAAGCACGACGGCCAGACCCGTCATTGAGCCCTGCGTCCCCTGCGCCGCGGGCCTGCATGGCCCGCGGCGCGGCGTGAGCCGGGCCGTGCTGCGCAGTGCCTACCTGCGTTCGCCAGCCGAGGCGTCACGCGCGGCACGGAACTCGGAATCCGCCGCCCAGTCGGGCCAGCGGTTCGAATTCGCGAGGTCCGCGCCCACCTTGTAGAGCAGCTCCAGGTCGCGCTGCATCCCGGTGAACGGCCACTTCGCGTTCCACTCGTCGGCGGGCTGGTGATAGCGATCCTTCGAGTAGGCCGCGGATTCCGCCTTGCCGGCTGCGACGCCACCTTCGACCCAGTCCTCGCCGGAATCGAATGAGACGGCGGGTACGCCGCGCTTGGCGAAGGGGAAATGGTCGGAGCGGAAGAACGATCCCGCCTCGGGGCGCGCATCCGGCGTGTAGTGGCGCTGCCATGCCTTGGCGTCGGTGACCAGGGCATCGAGCAGATCGAGCTTCGCGCTGCCGGCGATCGAGAAGTCATGCGTCGGCCCCCACGGACTCAGCGCATCCATGTTGAGCACGGCCGCGGTGGTCGCGAGCGGATAGAGGGGGTTCGCGGCGTAGTACTCGGAACCAAGCAGGCCCTTTTCCTCGGCGGTCACGGCGAGGAACACGACCGAGCGGTCGGGGCGCTTGCCGTGCGCGAAGGCACGGCCCATTTCAATCAGTGCGGCGATGCCCGTCGCATTGTCGACGGCGCCGTTGTTGATGCGATCGCCGCGCGCATCCGGTGCGCCGATGCCAAGGTGATCCCAGTGCGCGCTGTAGATCACGGTCTCGTTCGGCCGCCTGGCGCCTTCGATCCGGCCGACGACATTGTGGGACGTGATGACCTGCGAAGAGACTGCGTATTCGGCGCTGAATCCCGCGCCCTTCAGCTCCACCGGCCGGAAGTCGCGCGTCTGCGCTTCCTTCTTCAGGGCATCGAAGTCGAGGCCCGCGCGGCGGAAGAGGTCGGCGGCGACGTCACGCTGGATCCAGCCTTCGACCAGCGTGTGATCCGCGGCGGGATCCTTGCGCACGATGTCGAACATCGTATTGGTGTTCGAATTCTTGACGGTTTCCCAGCCGTAGGAGGCCGGTGCGGTCTCGTGCACGACCAGCATGCCGACCGCCCCGCGCCGCGCCGCCTCTTCGTACTTGTAGGTCCAGCGGCCGTAGTAGGTCATGGCCTTGCCGCCGAAATCGCCCTGGCCGGACTCGAAGTCCGGGTCGTTGACGAGCACGATGCCGATCTTTCCCTTGAGGTCGACGCCCTTGTAGTCGTCCCAGCCGCGCTCGGGCGCAGCGACCCCATAGCCGACGAACACCAGCGGCACATTGTCCACCTTGACCGACGTCGCGCCGTTCATCGCTGCACGCACGGCGATCTGCTCGCCCTGCGTCCACGGCAGGGTTGCGCCGCCGATCGACACGTTGATCTTCACCGGGCCGGTGATCTCGAAGCGGCCGAGCGGCACGTCCTGCGTCCAGGCACGCTGGCCATCCTTCAGGTCGCCACCCGGCAGCAGCCCCGCGTCCTTGAATTCGCGCGTGATGTACTCGACGGTCTTGATCTCACCCGGTGTATCCGGCCCGCGCCCCTCGAAGGCATCGGACGAGAGTGTCTTCACCTCCGCGGACAGCCGGTAGGTATCGAAGGTGGGCGGCTTCTGCGCACAGGACGAGAGGACCAGCGCGGCACCCAATGTGAAGGCGTGGACGTGTTTCACGAGCGATCACCTGGCAGTTTTCGAGGGCCCGGATACTAGTGGCCGGGCGCGGCTGCGTCCAGAATCACCGCCACATGACGATTTCGTCATCATCACGACCCGGGGCCCAGCATGTCCGAGATCCTCACCGTCGCGCCGCTCGCCATCGCCTACGTCGTCATCGGCGTCGCCGACATGAACGAGGCACTCGATCTCTGGGTGGGCCGATTCGGCATGGAGGTCGTCGCGCGTCGCCCGGGTGCGGACGAGGAGCTCGCGCGCGCCTGGCAGTTGCCGGCCGACGGCATCGTCGACCAGGCGCTGCTGCTGACGCCCGGTATGCAGGAAGGCGGTATCCATCTCGTGCGTTTCAGGTCGCCGGGTGCAGCGGTGCGCGATGGTGCGGCACCTACGGCGCTCCTGCCCAAGAGTGTCGATGTG
>CAZRLI010000051.1:0-9651 GCA_964600535.1 uncultured Steroidobacteraceae bacterium
TGCCCGCGACGAGCGGCAGCAGGCCCATCGTCACGACCAGCGGCGTCTTCACGTAGGGCACGTGCAGCACCGGAATGAAGCACAGCACGGCCGCGGCCGCGAGGCCGAGGACCAGGGTGGTCGCACCGGTGCCCTCGGTCAGGGCGATCAGGCGGCGGCGATGCTCGCCCGCACGCCAGAAATAGGCGAGCTGGCCAGTGCCCTGGTCCTTGACCGGATCGAGTGAGCCCACCCAGGTCTCGAGCGCATGCTCGATGCCGCCGAGGATGCCGTCGCGGCCCGCGTCGTGCATCTCGAAGTCGACCGCGCGCATCGCGGTGCTGATCCAGTCGAGCTCGGCATCCTGGCCGCGCAGGAAACTCTCGTCGCCGGTGTGCAGGCGGCCTTCATCGCGCACGCCCGCGACGCGCAGGTAGAACTGGACCCGCAGTCCCTCGCAGAGCGCGCGGAACTCGAGGTGGTCGCGATGCCAGCCGCGCCCTTCCGCATAGCGGCTGAGCGCAATGGTCGTGAGCGCGGCGCTGAAGAACACATAGATGAGGCCCCACATCGCCGGAATCTTCGAGTACAGGACGAAGGCGCAGCCCATGACCGCACCGATGCCGTAAGTCCAGGCCGTGACCCGCATGAGCCGGTGGCGGTAGACCGCGGCGAGGTGATCCGCCACGGCGATGAGGCGCGCGCAGCGCTCGACGGCCGGTGGCGCACCCACGAGCGGTGCGTGCCACGCGATGGCGTCCGACTGCACCTCCCTGCCGGCCACCCGGTTGAACTCCTCGGTGCGGTCGAGCACGCGCCGCCGCGGCTCGGGCATCGTGTCCTGCAGCGCCGAGCGGCCACCGGCATACTCGTGCAGATAGCCCGCCGTGAGCGGCCGGTGGCCGTTGGTCGGTTCGCCGTTGACGCGCGCCCGCGAAACGAGGACGTGGTAGACGAGCGAATTGTCGGCCTCGCCCAGCGCGATGTCGCGCAGCTCGGCGGTGGCGGGCCGTGCGCCGCCCCGCGACGCAAAGCGATAATTGACCACCGCGGCGGTTCCGCCCGGGCCGACCGCCGGCTTGCCGTCCCAGAGGGCGAGCAGGATGAAGCTGTAGCGCGCAAGGAAATCACCGGCGAGCTCGTACAGCGCATCGCGGTCGCGTGGCGACTCGTCGGTGGCGAGATCGACGACCCTTGATACCGCGCGCAGCGCCTCGAAGCGTTGCAGCGCCTCGGGGCCGGAAAACTGCGCCCGGTAGTCGGCGAGCGGCAGCGGCTGCAGGAACACGAGCTCGAGGCCGAGCGCCTGCGCCTCTTCCGCGACGAGGAGGTCGGCCCCCTCGGCCAGCTGCGATGCGACGATCAGCGGCGTAGTCGGCCAGCGGGCGCGCAGGTCCGACAGGTACTCGCGGATCCGCCCGCGTATCGCAGGCACCTCGTCCTCGACGAGATCGCGGTGGCCGGTGACACCAATGACGAGCGGAATGGCGGCGGGCAGGTTCATGCGAGGGACGGGTCTCCGATGTCAGCGTGGCAGGCGGGCGAGCCGCTCTTCGAGGTCGCGCGTGTAGTATCGCCCTTCGCCGAAGCGTTTGCGCACGATCGGCAGGGCATCGGTCAGCAGCTTGCGCGCCTCGGGGTACTGCTTCTGCGCCGCGCGGGTGGTCGCGAGCACGGCGTCCTGCAGGGCGTAGCGCCAGGCCTCCTCCGGCATGGCGGCACGCGGATACTGCTTCTCGAGCAGGGTCCGCGCGCGGGCGAGCAGCTCCTCGGCCTGCGATGCGCGGCCGCTCTTCGCATAGACGTCCGCGAGGTTGGTCAGGACCTGGTCGAGCATCCAGTGGTGCTGTTTCTCGGCTATTCCCAGGGCTTCATCGAGTTTTACTTCCGCGCCATGATAGTCGCGGCGCGCGATGTCTATCATCGCCAGGCTGTTGAGCGGGAGGATGAAATCGTCGTGACCGGCGGGCTTGGTGCGCCGGCGCATCTCAAGTGTCTGCGAAAGGTAGGATTCGGCCTCATCAAGCTTGCCTGCCACCAGGAGACTTCGGCCTATGTTGTTCGCGACGGATGCGACTTCCGGATGGTCCTTGCCGGCCCATTTTTCGGAGATCGGCAGGCACTCCTTCCAAACCTGTGCGGCGAGATCGTAGCGTCCGGTCTGGTAGTAAAGCGCGCCGAGATCGTTCAGGCTGTCGGCCACCTTCCAGTGATTCGGACCCAACTGCTTGCGCCGGATCGCCAGGCTCCTGAGCATTAGCGGTTCGGCATCTTCATAGCGCTCTGCGAAATAGAGCGTGCTCGCAAGTCCCTGCAGGGTCTGGGCCGATTCGACGCTCTCCGGGCCAAAGAGCCGCTGATCGATGTCTAGCGCTTCGCGATAGTTCGACTCCGCTTCGGCGTCAGCCCCAAGCTGCGACAGCGAATCGCCGAGGCCGTTCAGGATGGACGCCACCATCGCGTCGCCTGCCGGCGCCAGGCGTCGCGCGCTGGCAAGCGCGGTGCGGAATTGCTTCTCGGCGTCTTCATACTGGCCGTCGAGATAAAGCGCTGCCGCGAGCGCGCTGCGGGTTTCGGTGGTCGTGCGTGCCCCGGCGCCCGCGATCTTTTCGCGATCGCGCAGTGCAGCGGCGAGGACTTCCCTGGCCGGCGCAGGGAGGCCGAGTCCCGTATAGGCCTTGCCCATCGCCGTCATCAGGCTGGAGCGGACGGCGGGTCGATCGCGCAGTTGCCGCTGCACGTCCTGCGCACCGCGATCGAGCATCTCGCGCACCGTGAACTGGTTGGCGCGCGCCTCGGTCGGGTCGGCCAGCGTGAAGATCGACACCATGAAGTCCATGGTTTCCTGCGTCGTCGAGGCCTCGGTCTCGGCACGCTGCTTCTGAGTGGTTGCGAGGTAGGCGGCCGCGGATGCCGCGATCGCCAGTAGCGCCAGTCCCGTGACCGCGCCGGTGCGCAGGCTTCGGGCCCGTCGCGCCCGCGCCTGCGAGGCGGCGATGAGCGCGCGCTCCACGGGCGTCAGCACGATGCCCGAACTCGCTACGGCCGAAGCCTCCTCGAGCGGCCGACCGGCTGACAACAGCAGGTCGCGCCGCCGCTCCTCGAGGTCCCAGCGTTCGGCGCTGGTGGCAAGACGCGCCCTCGCGCGCAACAGGTCGCGGTTCTCGTCCAGCCATTCGCGCACGCGTGGCCAGTGGCGCAACAGGGCTTCATGGGCGATGGACACGATGGGCCGGCGCGCGTGATCCAGCTCCGAAACGCAGAGGCGTGCGCCTATGAGTGCCTCGATGAGCGCCTGTTCCTCCGGGGTCGTGAACTCGGCAAGAGGCGCGCTGCGACGATTGAAGCCATCGCCGCCGGTGCTGGCTGCGATCAGGCGACGCAGGACGGCGGGGAGCGCCGCGCGGGCCATGGGGGGCAGGGCGAGAAACACTTCCTCGGCGCGCCCCGCGAGCGCGCCTTCGACGCCGCCGATCTCGCCATAGGCGGCATGGGTCAATGTGCCGTCCGGTGCCCGCCGCTTGTACAGCTCCTCGAGCGCAAACTCCATCAGCGGCAGTGACTCCGGACTCGCGACCGCTGCGTCCCGCAGGATCTCGTCGAGCCGCTCACCGCCTTCGGTGCGTGCTTCGAAACGCAGGCCGGCCGCCGCCGCGGGCAGCCGGATCATCTGCCCGACCTCGGCAGCGGTCGGCGCGAGCAGGTCGAACTGCCCGCCTCCCGCCTTCAGGGCCACCAGGGCCGGAAATTCCGCCGCGCGCGGATAGAAGTCGCTGCGCAGCGTCGCGATGACCCAGACCATGCGGGTTGCGACGATGCGCGCAAGGGCAGAGAAGAATCGCCCACGGTCCGCGTCATCGACCCCCTCGTCCGAGAAGATTTCCTCGAGCTGGTCTATCGCGAGCGCAATGCGTGTCGGGGTCGTGGCACGGGCCTGGAGCTGCGCCATCAGGCATTCCAAACGGTCGTCGTCCGTCGTGCCCTCGACGGGCTGCAAGGCTCCCGATGCAAGTACCGAATCCACGAGGAGTCGCCCGAGCGAGCCGGCGCGATCACGCGGGCGCACCGCTGCCCAGTGCCAGCTGGCAATGCCCTCCACCACGCCGGGTTGCGTGAGCACGGGAAGCAGGCCGGCACGGACGACCGATGACTTGCCGCTGCCGCTCGCACCCAGCACGAGCAGGAAGGCGCCCTCGGCATGGTCCCGCTGGCGCAGCGCCGCCAGCATCCCGGCGACGGCCGCTGTCCTTCCGAAAAACACCGGTGCGTGTTCGTACTCGAAGGCCTGCAGCCCGCGAAAAGGCGACCCCTGTCGCCACGAAGCCGTGTCGCCCCGCCTCGCGCCGACCGCCTCGGGGAATTGCCGTTCGATCAACTTCCGGAGGTGGACTTCAACCAGCTCCTCGAACTCCGGCGCTGTACCGAAGGGGTGAAAGGCGGCGCGCAGCGTACCGTCGGCCTCGTCGTGAAACCATTTCCGCACGAACTGATCGAGAGCCCGCTTCTGTTGCAGTCGTTCCAATGCAGCGGTGTCATCGCTGGCGTCCAGCGGAGCCGGTGCCGACTTGCGATACACGAGCAGGGCCGGCCAGCCGCGGGCGCGAAAGCCCGCTAGTGCGTCCTCGAACTCGAATTCCGTACCGGACGAATAGCGCTCGCCATCGGGCTTGCGAAAGCCCGCTGGCAGGCGCGTGCCGAGCCGGGACCAGAGGATGCAGATGGCCGCGTGGGCCTCTGACGGATGCGGCAGCTGGTCCTGGAAGGAAGCCACGGCACTGAGCGGCTCGTGCTCCCAGAAGACCGCGGAGATATCGAGGTTGCCCGCGAGCTCCGCGCGCAGGCGGCCGATTACCCCGCGAGCGATCAGCCGCTCTTCTGCGACATCGCCCGGCGAGGAGACGAAGATCCGGAAGGTGTCCAACGCGCGCACATTACTGAACGGTTCCGCGCGCGACAATGCGGATCAGGTTGCGGCCGTGCGTACCCCGCGGCGGCGAAACACCAGGAGGGCCGCAATACCCGCCAATACCAGCGCGAGCGAGCCCGGCTCGGGTACGCCGGTCGGCGGCGGTGTGGTTCCGCCGCCCAGCTGGCCGCCGCGGAAGCGGTAGAAATAGTCGCCGTCCGCCACGGCCGGAACAGTGCTGCTGAAGATGGTCTGGCCATCGACCACGAAGGAGCGCTCGACGCCGGGGAAACCCGTTGCGCCGTCGATCCCATAGCGAATGTCGAGGTCGAAATCACCATTGCCGAGGAAATAGATGAAGGCCTGCACCGAGTATGAGGTGCCCACGGGGCTCCCGAACTCGTACGACTCCGCGAGGTTGTTCCACCACAGGCGCATGGTCGGAACGGCTGCATTGATGTCGAACGGAGCGGCGAAATCCGGCTGCCCTTCCGCGGGAATGCCGACCGAGAATCCCTCGGTCGAGAAGACCGCGCCCGGATCCGGCGCGTTGGTGGTCTCGACCACGCTCAGTCCGCTGATCGGCAGCAGCGAGAAGGTCGGGTCGCCGGCTGCGCCGCAGCCGTTCGATTGGGAAAAGGAGAACGAGAAATTCGCGAACATGCAGACGAAGCTGTAGTCCGACCCGCCGACTCGCAACGCGGCGTTCTGGTCGAAGGCGAAATTCACGTCGTTGTTCGTGCCGCCGTCGTTGTCCGGGTCGTAGGAGCCCGCGATGTTGAACAGGAGCGAGCGGTTCGCGCCACTGTCGAGTGCCGCCTGGTTGTACAGGTCGATCGTGTTGAAGATCCAGCCGCCGCCACTGTTCTCGAACGCACTGGGATCGAAGTCAACCTGGATGCGGCGTGCCTGGGCCGTCGCGGGGAGCAACAGGATACCTGCCGTCGCCAGCAAACACGCCGCAATGCGCGGAGACTGCTTCATGACGATTCCCCTTCTTTCTCGCCCCGCATGGCTCGCCCAAAAGGGCCAGCACTCGTAGGACACTGATCCAGCAAGTTCGATGCCGTCGGCTGGATTGCCCTTTGCGATCAATCAACTAGCCGCGCGGGAATGCGTCGAACCGCCCTCTTCGGCGGCCAAGTGTAAGATCCTCCGACGCCCGCCAGCCCAAGCGGGCCGCATCCGGGGGGCTCCATGAGTGGCACGACGCCGGCACGATTGCGCTGGATTCCGGGATTGGCGCTCCTTGGGGGATTCTTTGCTGCGGTGCACGCAGGCGACGGGACCTGCACCCTCGATGCCCTCACCGCGCCCGACCTCGTGATCGAGGACGCGAGGCCCGTGCGCTTCGAGAAGGACATCACGCGCAAGGCAGTGGCGCACACGGCAGCCGATCCGGCGACCTTCAGGATCAAGGTGCGGCGCGCGGGGGCGGGCGTGAGCTCGTTCAACAACGAGCCGCGCTACGAGCTGGCGGCCTATGAGCTGTCGCGCCTGCTGTTCCCGGCGGATGAACAGGTCGTTCCCGCGATCGCGCTGCGCTCGGCGCCGCTCGCGCAGTTCAGGCTGCTCGACCCGGCCGCGGTCGAAGCGTGGCGCGACACCGGATCCGCGTTCTACATGGTGCAGTGCTGGCTGAATGGTGCGCAGCCCCATCCCCTCGTGATCGATGCGACCCGCTTTGCCACCGACCGCGCCTACGCGCGCGCGATCAGCCGCCTGAATGTCCTCACCTACCTCATCGAGCACAAGGACTCGAACCTCGGCAACGTGATGCTGACCGGCGAAGGCGCGGCGGTGCGGGCCTGGGCCATCGACAACGGCGTTGCGTTCGACTCGGAGGAAAGTGATGTCGGCACCTTCTGGAAGAACCTGCGTGTCGACGCCGTGGATCGCGCGTTCGCCACGCGCCTGCGCGCGGTGACGCTCGATCAGCTGCGCGCCCGGCTCGCGGTGATCGCGCAGTTCGAGCTCGTCGGCGAAACCTGGGAACCGCGCCCGCCCGCCGCGAACTTCGATGCGCTGCGCGGCGTGCGGCGTCGTGGCGCCGTACTGCAACTCGGCCTCACGGGCAAGGAGATCGGCGAGCTCGAGCGCCGGCGCGCCAAGCTCGTGCGCCGCATCGACAAGGGCGACATCAGCTTGTTGCCCGACGCATCGTGAACACGGCGGTCGCCGTCGCGCCGTCCATGTCGCAGGCGATGATCTCGATGCGCTCCTCGATCACGCAGTCCACCGGCGCGGTGCCGCTGAGGCGTGCCATTGCCCGGTCGAACTCGAGCCAGTGCGGCAGCGGCGCACCGCCGGCGAGACGGGCCTCATAGGCGAGCACGTCGCCCGGATCAGGGTCGAAGAACGTCTCCGTCGGCAGCCGGTGATCGATCGGCCGGCCCGGGTAAAAGAGGAGGTCCTCGGGCTGGCGCAGCCGCGTCGGCGCCGTGTTGTTCGTCTCTGCGCGCGCCAGTGCCGAGTAGCGCCGGCCGATGAGCACCCCGAGTGCGATCCACAGGACACACAGGACGGTATTCAGCAGCGCGAAGCCACGGGTGCCGAAGCCGAACCAGTGGAGTCCCGCGAACACTACGCCCGCCTGCAGGATGTCGCCGAAACGCCAGAAGAACGTGTCCACCGTCGTCTTGCCGTCGAACTTCTCCGCGGCGCTCGTCGGCAGGTAGAGCGTCTGCTGGGTCGTGTTCATCAGCGAGTAGTTGGTGGAATTCTCGAGGATCTTTGCGACATAGATCATGCTGAAGACCGGCACGAACGCGATCGCCCCGTAGACGAACAGCGCGATCACCGGCAGCACGAGCAGGGCGCCGCGCACGCCGACCGCCCGGTAGATGCGCGATACGGCGAGCGCCTGCACGATCACGCCGGCGAGCGTGACCCAGAGCTGGAAGCGCGCATACAAGGACCCGATGATCGCCTCGCGATCGGCGAGCGCCGCGGCCGCGCCCGCCAGCGCGTCGGCGCGCGCCTTGATCAGCGCCGCGAGCAGGTAGTCGCCGGTCGAGCCGATGCAGTTGAGCAACACGACGAAGGCGGCGACCAGCAGCAGGTAGCGGCTGCCGAAAACGACCTGGAAGCCTCCCAGCACCGAGCTTACGCGCCGCGGATCCGCGTCTGCGGTGCCCTGCGGCCGCGACGGGTCCGGGATGGCGTCCGTCTCCGGCCTGATGAGCGCAATGCTCGCGCTGAGGAGGCAAGCACCGAGCAGCAGCAGCGGCAGCGGACCGAGGCGCGCGATCAACAGGTCCGTGGCCTGCGCGCCCGCGAGTGCGCCGAGCGTCGAGCCCAGCATGATCGCGGGGAAGAGCCGTTGCCCGCTCTTGGTATTGAAGTGGCTCGCCGCGAGCGCCCAGAACTGTGCGACCACCATCAGTCCGTAGACGCTGACCCAGATGAAGAACACGATGCCGAACCACTTGCTCGAGCGAAACGGGAAGCTGAGCGCGAATATGAGGATGTTCGCCGCGAAGAAGGCGCTCACGAAGCGGACCAGCCGGCGGCCGTCGATGCGCCGCCGCACGGCGCTGTAGAGCGGCACGAGCAGCATCAGCACGAAGCCATTGGCGGCGACCGCGTAGCTGCGCACTTCCGCCGCGGCCCCGGCGAGCAGGAAGGACTCGCGCAGCGCCTTCAGCACGTAGTAGGACGCCATGATCAGGAAGGCGTGCGAAGCGAAGAGTGCGATGCACCGGCCCTCGCCCGCCCGCACCCGGGTGAGCAGGAGCAGGGCCCGTTCGAATGGCGAAAGCTCCGTCGCTGCGGGCACGGGACCCCCTTCCATGTGCTGCGGCCCCCCGAGCTTAGGACGACGGGCCGGAAACGTCAGCCTATTTCCTCCAGAACGCCGGCGTGAACAGCACCAGCACGCTGAAGATCTCCAGCCGCCCGACGAGCATGGCGATCGTGAACACCCAGGTCTGCAGGTCGGTGAACTTCTGGTACTGGGTCGACGGGCCCGCCAGTTCGAGCCCGGGCCCTAGGTTGTTGACCGAGGCGACGACGCCGCTGAAGGCCGAGACGAGGTCGAGCCCGGAGAGCAGCAGCACGAAGGTGAGCACCGCGATGGTCGCGAAGTAGAGGAAGATGAACGCGAGTACCGCGTAGACGATGCGGTCCGGGATCACCTGGCCGCCGATGCGGATGGGCACCAGCGCGCGCGGGTGCAGCAGCACCTTCATCTCGCGCACCGCATGGCGCTCGAGCAGCAGCGTGCGGAACATCTTGATGCCACCGCCGGTAGAGCCCGTGCTGCACACGATGCAGGAGAGGAACAGCATCCACACCGGTGCGAAGATCGGCCACTGCTCGTAGTCCTGCGTCACGAAACCCGTCGTCGAGGCGACCGAGATGACACTGAAGGCGACATGGCGCAGTGCCGTGGCAAACCCTTCGTAGTGGCCGCTCACCCAGACGAGCATCGTGATGCCGAAGATGCTGGTGCCGAGCACGATCAGGATGGCCTTGGCCTCGGTGTCGCGCAGGTAGGGCGCGAACGACAGCTTCTGCACCGCCATGAAGTGGCGCGAGAAGTTCACGCAGGCGACCAGCATGATCAGCATCAGTACGAACTCGATCGCCGCCGAGTGGAAGTAGCCGACGCCGGCGTCGTGGGTCGAAAAGCCGCCGAGTCCGATCGCCGAAAACGAGTGGCAGATCGCGTCGAACCAGTCCATGCCGGCGGCGTGCAAGGCGATGATGCCGGCCGCGGTGATGCCCGTGTAGACGAGCCACAGCGCCTTGGCGGTCTGCGTGAG
>CAZRLI010000052.1:0-9544 GCA_964600535.1 uncultured Steroidobacteraceae bacterium
CGATCAAACACTGGGACGACGAGACGGACGTGCTGATCGCCGGTTACGGCGTCGCCGGGTGCGCCGCCGCGATCGAGGCGCACGACAGCGATCCGCGCGCCGACATCCTGATCGTCGAGAAAATGCCGGAGGCGCGCGCCGGCGGCAACGGCCGCGTGTCGGGGCAGTCGCTGCTGATCTCGCACAACGCGGAAGCGCTGTATCGGTACCAGAAGGCGATGAGCGCAACGAATCCGCCGCCCGACGACATGCTGCGCGAATGGGCGCGGCAGATGGCGGGGCTCGAGGCCTACATCGAAGCGCGGATCGCGGAAGCCGGCAACACGCAGCTCGTGAAGGGCAGCGGCTGGAGCTCGGGCGAGGCCGTGTACGAGTTTCCCGAGTTCGGCGCCGCGGACGCGGTCGCCTACAACGCGTTCGTCAAGCCGATCCCGAGCGGCGTATGGATCACGATGCGCAGCTGCGTCGAGCAGCGCAAGCGCATCCGCCACGCGTTCGAATCGCCGCTCGTCGATCTGGTGCAGGACCCCGACACACTCGAAGTGTTCGGCGCGATCGTCGAGACGCGCGGCGTGCGGCGTGCGATCCGCGCGCGGCGCGGCGTGATCGTCGCGGTCGGCGGGTATGAAGCCGACATGGACATGCAGCGCAACTACTTCGGGCTCGCGGAGGCTTATCCGCTCGGCACGCCGGCGAACACCGGCGATGGCGTGCGCATCCTGCAGAAGGCGGGCGCCGAGCTCTGGCACATGCGCAACTTCGGCCAGTCGGGCGGCATCTGGCCGGGCATCAAAGTGCCCGATTTTCCGACGATCTTCATGCGCCGGCATTTCTGGCAGACCTTCAGCTGGATCGAGATCGGCGCGGACGACCGGCGCTTCTACAACGAGGGCGCCGAGCTCTACTACACGCACTACAAGGAGCGCCACCACGACCACTGGGTCGATACGCCGCACTGGCGCGCGGGTCCCGTGCACATGCTGTTCGACGAGAACGTGCGCCGGCACAATTGCCTGGTCACCCACGCGATGAGCTGGAACACGGTGGTCGAAGGCTACGAGTGGAGCGAAGACAACAGCGTCGAGGTGGACAAGGGCTGGGTCGCGAAGGCCGCCTCGATCGAGGAGCTCGCGCGGCGGATCGGTCGCGACCCCGCGCGCGTGGCGGCCGAGGTCGCACGCTTCAACGCGGCCTGTGAGCGCGGCGAGGACGGGGATTTCCGCCGGCCAGCGCACTCGCTGCAGCCGCTCGCGACGCCCCCGTACTACGCCGTGAAGATCGACCTGGCCATCGTGTGCACGAGCGGCGGCGCCAGACGCAACATCCGCTCGCAGGTACTCGACCCGCGCGGCCAGGCAATCCCGCGGCTGCACGAGGCCGGCGAGCTCGGCTCGATGATTTCACACCTCTACCAGAACGGTTCCTACCTGACCGAGGCGATGATTTCAGGGCGTGCGGCGGGGCGCAGTGCGGTTATGCTCGACGCCTGGCCGATGAAGAAGGTGGCATGAATGCGCGTCGTCACGCCGGCAATGAAACTGGATGTGCGGATCGATGAACTCGCCGCGAAGGACGGATTGCTGCAGATGAGCGGGGTAGCCGGCATGCTGCCCTGCGAGACGACTTTGCGTCCGTCGGAACTGCGCAAGATGATCGGCAAGCTGCTGCGCCCGTCGATCATCAGGCTGTTGCTGAGCGGCGATCCTCCGGCGCCCGGCAAGCCGCCGGCCCGCTGACGCGAACCCGCGCGCGATACCTGCGGATCGCGGCAAGGATGTCGCGCGCAAGGTCGGCCTCGGACTCGCGTACGCGCTGCTCAGCCCCCCCGATGCAGAGCACGACCTGCGCCGTGTCGAGCGGCGCGGGCAGCACTGCCGCCACCGAGCCGATCCCGGGCAGCACGCCATAGGCCGTCGCGAACCTGCGGCGGCGCGCCGTCCTGACGCGCGCCATCAGCGCGGCGACATCCACCGGCCGCCCGTACCGCCGTTCGCGGTCGAGTCGGCGGCACAGCGCGCCGATTTCCGCATCCGGACGGCTCGCGAGGAACGCGATGCCGACGGCCGAATCTGTCATCGACACGCGCATGCCGGGCACCACCGGGGGCCCGATCGGCTCGCGGCCCGCGAGCATGTGCGTGACCTGCATGTGCACGTCGTTCGGTGTCGAGAGGAAGGTGGCCTCGCCGGTCGACTGGTTCACGGCCTGCATGGCGGCCAGCACGCCATCGCTCGCCAGTGCGTCGCGACGCAGCCAGTCGCCCAGCATCGCGACGCGCAAGGTCGGCACATAGAGCTTCGCCCGCCGGTCGAAGCGCAGGTAGCCGAGATGCATCAGGCTCTTGACGAGGGCGATGGTGCTCGAGGCCGGGATGCCGAGCGCCAGCTGGATCTCGCGCGCGTGCAGCGCGCGCCGTTCGTGCGTGAAGGCCTCGATGATTTCGAGTGCGCGCGCGGCCGACTTCACCACACCCGCCTGCATGGTCAGGTCCCCGGCGCAACCGGGCAAACGGGGCAGGCCTCTTCCCCGGCGCCGGGCGCCGCACCACGGGCGAGCCCGGCGAGGCGCGCGGCGCGCTCCGCGGCGACGCGCGGATAGGCGATCGGGCTCGACGCCCAGCCGCCGAGCGTGGCGGCAACGGCCATCGCGAACCCGGTACGCGAGCAGCACAACGCGGGTACCGGGATGGCGGCGGCCACCGCGGCGTGAACCGGCGCCATGCAGCTGCAGCCGAAGGCGATGGCTTCCGCCCCATCCTGCGCGATCGCCTCGCGACAGGCCGCCACGATGCGCGCCGTGATGTCGGCGTCGGCGCGCTCGAGTCGACCCATCACGTCGGGCGGCTCCCCGAGATGGCGAATCGACGCGCAGCGCCCGCCGAGGCCGGTGGCCGCGAGGCGATCCTCGTAGATGAAGCGCATCGAGCGTGGCCAGACCGTCACGATGGAGAAGCGGCGCGCGACGAGCGTGGCAGCGTGCAGCGTCGCCTCGCCGGCTCCGATCACCGGCAGGTCACCGAGCGAACGCATTGCGGCGATCGCGTAGTCGCCGAAGGTGTCGACGTACAGGGCGTCGGCTCCGCCCGCAACGGCCTCCCGGGCGGCGGCCGCGTGGCTCGCTTCGACGAGCACGCGGTCGTAGGGCGTATGGGGAAAAGCCTGGAGCGGCAGCGGCCAGGGCACGGGCTCGATGCCGGCCGGTGCCAGCGCGACGAGGTGCGGGGCTGCGCCGGCCGCGCAGGGCACGCTGCTGCCGAGTATCGCAATGCGTTTCATAGTCCGAGCACTCCCGGGTTCATGATGCCGCGCGGGTCGAGCGCCCCGCGCAACTGCACGGCGAGCGCCTGCGTCGCCGGCCCAAGGTACTGTGCGTAGGGATAGGTGCGGCCGATCTGCAGGTGCGCCGCGCCGAGCTCGGCGGTGCGCGCGACGATCGCGGTGCGCAGCGCCGCCACGACTTCGCGTGCCGCGGGCGCGTCGGGTGCGGGGCGTGCGCGGGACAGCACCTTCGGCTCCACCGTTTCGCGGTGCAGGTCCTGCAGCGCATCGGGCCACAGGAACATCGGCTCGATCAGCGCGCTGCCGCCGCCGGCGGTCGAAAACAGCGTGCCGGTCGTGATGCCGTAGGTCGACATGTCGGCCTCGTGCGCGAGGATCACGTCGAGGATCGCGTCCATGGCGGCCACGGCGCGCGACAGCGGCACGACGCAGTGCACCGGGACCCAGCGCTCGCCGTTGGGCCCGAGGATGCCGTTCAGCGCGGGAAAGGGCGCGGCGCGCATGACTTTGGGGATCGTGGGCTCGATTTCGCTTGCGTCCTCGCGCGCAGCCATGTCGCGCACCGCCGCCGCGCCGGCATCGGCGGCGCCTTCGCTGTCCGCCTCGACGATCACGTGCAGCGTGTGGGCGGCCTGCTCGAGGAAGCCGCGGCCCGCGACCGCCATCGACGTGGCGCTGCGCAGGCCCGCGGCCAGCGAGCGTGCGCCGCGGATCACGCCGAGCATGGTGCGAAAGTCCTGCGCGATGCTCTCGCGACGCGTCCGCAGGTTGACGAGCAGCGGATCGAATCCGAACACGGTGTTCGCGACGCCCGATCGCTGGATTGCCGCGAGCACCGCGAGCAGCCCGCGATAGCCGCCGAGGTTGAACGACAGCTCGCGCGCGCACGCCGGTACGCGCTCGAGTCGCAGCGCAATGCGGGTCTTCACGCCAAACGCGCCGCAGTCGCCAGTGAACAGCCCGGTGAGATCGGGGCCGTAGTGGCGAAAAAAGGCCGGCACCCCCTGCCGGGCGAGCGCCCCGGTGCGGATCACCTCGCCCGCGCCGGATACGACCTCGAGGCCCAGCACCGAATCGGCCGATACGCCGTGCGCGGCCGTACCCCAGAAGGCGCCGTTCTGGGAAATCGTGCCGCCGACGGTGGCGCGCCGCCCCGACAGCGGGCCGCGGAAGGGTGTTCGCAGCCCGAGCGGCGCGAGGCGCTCGTGCAATGCCTGCCAGGTGCAACCCGCCTGCACGACGACGCTGAGATCCGCCTCATCGATGGATTCGACGAGGTCGAGGGCGGCGAGATCGAGCACGATCGCCGGCGCACTCCCGGCGAGATAGCCGCGCGTGTACGACATGCCACCGCCGCGAGGCAGCACCGCGACGGCGCGCGCGGCGCAATCGCGCACGGCGGCGACGACCTCCTCCGTCGACCGCGGGCGCAGCACCGCCTCGACGAGCGCCCCCCTGGAGAAGATGTCCTGCGACGCAAGCTCGCGCGCGATGCCGGTGGCGCTCATGGCGAACGCACCTCGTCGAGGAAGCGGCGCAGGCGGGCCTCGATCTCCCGGCGCCGCGCGCTGAAACGCTCCTTCAGGCCGCCGACCGCGACGTACAGCGCGCGCGGCCCCGTGTCGGCGGGAATCCTTGCGCCGAGCGCCGCAACGTCCGTGTGCAGGGCACCGACCGCAAAGGCATAGCCGACCTCGCGCGCCTGTTGCACGCCCGCGAGCACCGCCTTCAACGGCGCGGTCGGGCCGCGCCCCGGCGGCAGCCGCTGCGCACGCGCGTACATCGCGCGGATGGTGGTGTTCGTCAGCGCCGCGAGGTGCGCGGCGCCCACCGCCGATCCGAAGACCGTGTAGCGCTGGCCGATCTCGGCGCTCCAGCGGATGCCGCCCGGCACATTGACCGCATGGACGATCTCCATCTCGAGGTCGCTCGGCGCGGCAAACGAGGTCGTCTCGCCCGTGTCCTGCGCGAGGCGCTGGAGGGCGTCGAGCAGTCCGTGGTTGCTGCGCCAGCTGTCGGCGAGCCAGGCGCCGAGATGCGCGAACTTTGCCGTCGGCAGGTAGGTGGACCGGCGGCGATCCATTGCGAGGACGCCCTCGCCCACGAGCGTGCGCAACAGGTCAGCGACGCTGGAGCGCGGCACCTGCAGGCGAACGACCAGCTCGCTGGAAGTGAGCGGGCGGCGCGCGCGGGCGAATTCCTCGAAGAGGTTTACGGTGCGAACGACCGACCTGGCACCTTCTGACATCGTGTTCCTCTATGAGATCCGAATATCCGGAATGTGCGTACGCCGTTACGGATTCATTGACAACAGTCTGCGCCTGATGCCACCGTGATGTCGAGATGGGCAGCCAGGCACTCCTGCTGTCGCGCGGCCTGCGCGCCAGCGCCGCACGCAGTCCGGGCAAGACCGCGCTGGTCTGCGGGGCAGAGCGACGCAGCTTTGCGCAGCTGCGGGAGCGCGTCGACCGGATCGCGGCGCGGCTCCTTGCGCTCGGCTTCGCGAAGGGCGACCGCGCGATGGTGCTCGCTCCGAACTGCATCGACTATCCCGAGCTCATTTGCGGCGTAGCGGATGCGGGCGGCATCATCGCGACCTTGAGCCCACGCTCGACCGCGACGGAGCTCGCCGCGGCGGCACGCGATTGCGGCGCGCGCGTGCTCTTCGTGCATCCGGCCAATGCCGACGCCATCGATGCTGCGCGCTTGCCGGGTGTCGAGCACCTGATCGTGCTCGGTGAACACTACGAAGCCTGGCTGGCCGAAGCGGACCCCGCGCATTCGCCCGCGCTGGCGGGCGCGCGGCCGCTCGAGGAGACGGACCCGTTCACGCTCGTGTATACCTCGGGCACGACCGGGCAGCCGAAGGGGATCGTGATCTCGCACCGCTCGCGCGTGCTGACCTTCCACGCCATGGCGATGGAGTACGGCTGCTACGGCCCCGAGGACCTGCAGCTCGGCATCGCGCCGATGGCGCACGGCGCCGGCTTCGCGTTCATCATGTGTTCGGTCTACTTCGGTGGCACCGTCGAGATCCTGCCGAAATTCGACGCCGAGCTCGTGGTGCGCAAGCTCGCGAACGAGGCCTTCACGGGCGTGTTCATGGTGCCAACGCATTTTTCCTCGATCTTCGCCCTGGGCAGTGCCGTCCTCGGGCGCCACCGGGGCGGCGCGCGCGCGCTGCGCACCATCATGTCCAACGCCGCGGCGCTGCCACAGGCACTGAAGGAAAGGATCGTCGACTACTGGGGCCCGGGCCTGCTCCACGAGACCTACGGTTCGACGGAGGCGGGCATCGTCACGAACCTGCGCCCGCGGCTGCAGCTCGAGAAGCCGGGCTGCGTCGGTCCGCCGTTCGCGCTCAACGAGGTCCGCCTGCTCGACGAAGCGGGCAACGAGGTCGGCGACGGCGAAGTCGGCGAGCTCTACTCGCGCTCACCCTACCTCTTCAACGGCTACTTCGGGCGGCCGGAGGAAACGGCCGCGGCCATGCGCGATGGCTGGGTCAGCGCGGGCGACCTCGCGCGCCGCGACGCCGACGGCCACTACTTCATCGTCGATCGCCGCAAGGACATGGTCGTCTCGGGCGGCCTCAACGTCTACCCGCGCGAGATCGAGGAAGTGCTGCAGGCGCACCCGGCCGTGCGCGAAGCTGCGGTGATCGGCGTGCCCGACGAGCACTGGGGAGAGCGCCTGCGCGCTTACATCGTTCCCGCGCGCGAGCGGCACGTCGATGGCGCCGCGCTCGAGGCGTACTGCCGCGAGCGGCTTGCGGGCTACAAGGTGCCGAAGGAGTTTCGCGAGATCGCCGCGCTGCCGCGCAACGTCGGCGGCAAGGTGCTGAAGAAGGAATTGCGCGCGCTCCGGTAGCGTGCGGCAGCGGCGGCGCGCGCCGTTGCGAGCGCCGGCCGCGGTCAGCCCTGCACCGCCTGTCTTGCCGGCACCACGGCCGAGCAGCGCACCGCGACCGACCCGGCCGCCAGCGCGATCGTGTCGGAGTCGGCCGGCGCCCACGCGCTCGCGAGCGGCTCGACCTGGCCGTTTTCATCCAGGATCAGGATCAGCGCGTCGCGCCCGCCCGCGAAAGGCCAGTCGTCAGCGTGCAGTTCGATCTCGAGCTGCCGCCCATCGGGCGTGGTGAAGCGTGCGCGACCACCCTGGTCGTGCACATCGACGCTGAACAGCTCGCGCGGGCCGGCGCGCTGCCCGCTCGTCGACCAGCGCACGCGGCAGGTGAAGAGCCGTGCCTCGTAGAGCTGGAACCACGTGTAGCCCGCGATTTCGTCCTCGACGACATTGTCGGCGACCCGCACGTGCCGCTTGCGATACCAGTACAGGTCCTGCCCCACCAGCAGCCGGTAATCCAGGTAGCGCGCCTCATCCGGCGCATCGTCCCGGCAGCCGTTGCCTTCGGTGCCGCCAACGAACTGCTTGAGCTCCCGGCGCAGCACGAGGTCGCAGCCGGGATAGGCTTCGAGGTCGTCCATGCGCAGGCTCGCGATCAGGCGCGGGGAGCGATGCAGGTGGCGGAAGCGGGCCGGATCCCGCAGCGTGTACTGGCGAACGCGCACGCCGCCGCCGACGCGCGGCTCGAGCCGCAGCAGCACCTGGCGGCGCAGGTTCTCCGGATCGTCGTGCAGGAATTCCTCGCTGTAGAGCACGTCGTCTCCGAGCCACGGCAGCGCGATGCGCGAGACGAGCGTGCGCACGCGCAGCTCGGAACCGACGGCGCGCCCGGCGTCGCCGCGATTCTCGAACACGAGCTGCTCCGAGGTGTCGTAGATGCCCGGCCACCAGCCTGCCAGCATCGCGACGTCGTCGGCTGCGGCGGCATGGGCATCGATGGTTCCGACCGCGATCGCCGCCAGGGCGAAGGGCCGCCAGGCGTTCATCCGGGCGGCTTGGCGACCCGGATCAGCCCCTCCTGCGCGGTGCTGGCGACCAGCGTGCCGTCACGCGCGTGCAGGGTACCGCGCGCGAAGCCGCGCGCACCCGAGGCGCTCGGGCTGTCCATCGAATAGAGCAGCCAGTCATCGACGCGCAGCGGGCGATGGAACCACATCGCATGGTCGATGCTCGCCATGATCAGGTTGCCGGAATGGTAGGACGAGCCGTGCGGCCGCACCGCCGTATTCAACAGGTTGTAATCCGACACGTAGGCGAGCAGGCAACGGTGCAGGCGGTCGTCGTCGGGCAGCGCCCCGACCGCGCGCAGCCAGACGTGCTGCAGCGGTGGCAGCTTCTGCGGGTGCAGGTAGTCGAACGGCTCGACCGCCCGGAACTCGAACGGCCGCTGCTTCTCGAACAGGCGCTGCACCTTTTCCGGCAACTGCTCGAGCACCTCGAGCGGCGGCGTGCCGCTGTCGAGGAGTTTCCCGGGCGGCGGCACGTCGGGCATGGGCAGCTGGTGATCGAGGCCCGGCTCGCGCACCTGGAAGGACGCCGACAGGTTGAAGATCTGCTCGCCGTGCTGGATCGCGACGACACGCCGGGCGTCGAAGCTGTGGCCGTCGCGCGCGCGATCGACGTGGTAGACGATCGGCGCATTGAAGTCCCCGCGGCGCAGGAAGTAGGCGTGCAGCGAGTGCACGTCGTGCGACTCCACCGTCTCGTAGGCCGCCATCAGCGCTTGCCCGAGCACCTGCCCGCCGAACACCTGCGGCGCCCCGATGTCGCGGCTGACGCCACGAAACAGGTTCACCTCGAGGCGTTCGAGCTCGAACTGGCGCAGCAGGTCGGCAAGGCGCGGATCCATCCGTCAGCTGCCGGTGACGCCCAGGCGCTTGTGCATGACCGGGCTCGTGGTCGTGTACTGCAGGAACTGCTTCTTCTGCGGATACAGGTGGTGCTGGATCGCGAACGCCGCGAGCGCCGCTTCATGGAATCCCGACAGGATCAGTTTCTTCTTGCCGGGATAGGTGTTGATGTCGCCCACGGCGAATATGCCGGGCACCGAGGTCTGGAACTTTTCGGTGTCGACCCTGAGAGCCTTTTTCTCCAGCTCGAGCCCCCACTCGGCGATCGGCCCGAGCTTGGGGTGCAGGCCGAAGAACGCGAACACGTGGTCCGCCTCGAGCGCATGCAGCGTGCCGTCTGCAGCCTTTACCTGGATGCCGCGCAGCGCCGCCGCCCCGCCCGCGCCGTCGACGATCAGCGACTGCGCGAGCCCCTCGATGTACCGCAGCTTGCCCGCCGCCTCGAGCTCGCGCATGCGTGCGACGGATGCGAGCGCCGCGCGGAACTCGGCGCGCCGGTGCACCAGCGTC
>CAZRLI010000053.1:0-9515 GCA_964600535.1 uncultured Steroidobacteraceae bacterium
ACGCCTGAATTAAGCCGCGCCGCGAAGCGGCGTCGGCTTGAATGAATTGTTAGGCGCGACTGCTGTCATTGCCAAGGCGAGTTGATTTCATCTGATACTCCAAGTGCATCAGCAAGCGAATCAATCCATTTGAGAAGATCATTAGCATTGGGCGGAATTTGCGTAAAGAGATCATTGGAATGCTCTAGATTTGCTGACTCAATCAGCCGCTTCTCGTTGCATATCCACTGTCCGCGCTCACACAAAATTGCGTGGGACTCCTGCATGACTGCCGCAGAAGCCTGCCCAACAGCGCCAGCGTAATTGCCGCGCCTAGCGTGAGCCCGCGCGTAGTCAAGACTGAATGTCCGGCAGAAACGCCATATTGGAGGTGCCGCAGCACGAAGTTTCTGGGGAAATGCGGGAGTGGGAATCTCCCCGTAGAGCGACTGGCATGATGCGAGTTCTGCACTGAGCAGGTATGTGGGCACGCCCGCAAGATAACCAAGCAAGGCGTCGCGCTCGAATTCACCTTCTTCCGCGCGTGCGCCCCAATAATCGACAGTATTGAGGTCGCGCAGGAGCACATCTATTTTTTCATTTCCGTGGTGCAACCAAGCGCCACCATTCATCAGCCGCCCCCAAGAGCCCGGAGGGAATACATCTCCGTAGGCGGAAAGGGCTGTCAGATCTACGGTGCCACGGTAATACAGGCCGAGATCCCAATCGCTTCCTGTGTCGTTGTTTCCGAGCGCCCGTGAGCCGCCCAATGCCACTGCAACCGTCCCCGGAATGGACGCGAGGGTGTCAACGATTTCAGCGACTGGTTTCGGTAGGTCAATCATGGAATTCCTTGACGCTCACATGAGCGCCTAACACCGCAGTTGAGCGGCCGCGGGCTGAGCTGGCCAGCGCGCCGCATGTGCACAATAAAATGCCGCACATGCGGCGCGCACGTGATGCCGTATGACGGTCCGCTCCAACCGCTTGTTAGGCGCTTGCCACGTACGCTGCGGCCGCCAGCTCTACTTAGTGTTAGAGGAAGGAGGTTTCTTCATCTTGACGATGAAGTCAGCTGCTATCCACCCCCGCTTTCCTCCACCCCAATTTCTTTTGGAGTCCACGGAAAGACACACCTGCACGACCTTGCCAGAAATATTTGTCCGCGTGTCAATGCTCCATGAGTTGACGTCATCGGATGGTGCTGTAAAGCTCTTCTTCGGATTTCTACTGTCATTCTCTGGGCGCCACTCAACGTATTCCCAAGTCGGATCGATGTCTATGCACTTTGTAACTGCCCCCGGACACTCGCCATTAGTGCAGGTGTCTCGAACATCTGGTTGGCATCGCTCCCGAAACTGCGAAGATCCCTCAGTCCATTCTTTGAATATCGCGCACTGGCCTGTTTTTGCGGGCTCTGTATTCTCAACGAGACTCTGATTGTTACTTGTCGATTCCGCTGCGCTCAACGCAAGCGAAAGTACCCAAGTCCCTACGAACGACACGATAGTTCTGTTCATGACCGTATCCCTCCTTAGTAACAATATCGGTGCCCTTCCAAGTGCTCAGTCCTTTTATCTGAGACCTCAATTCGATTCAAACTTTGCTACGCGCCTTGGCAGGGCACGATGAGATACCGCGGCGCATCCGCAAGGTCGCCTAACGCCATTGCTCACGCGCGCGGGTTTCCCGCGCCGCGTGCAGCAATTTGTTAGCTGAGACTAGCCAAGCCATAACTTTAGAAGTGCGGCTACCAATGCCAATACGACACCAACAAATATCTTGGATCCGTAGTCATCCCATAGCCTTTGCGCACGGGATTTCTCCGGCAGAGGCAGAGCTGCCTGAAAGTGAAGGCAGAGATTCGCCGCATTCTGGCCTAGATTCTGTAATGAACCGTGAAACAGGTGACCCGCAAAGTTTCCTTGATCGTCGTTTTGCCAAGCAGGTGTGGAGTGCTGAAATTGGCCCGTTAGCAACACCAACGCTCGATACCAACGGATCTTGTCGTCTGGCTCTGCGACAATGACCGCGTGATTTTCTGAATCTGGCTTGAGCACCTTGGGCAGTTGCTTTCCGGCCAGCGCGGACAGTGTTTCGAACTCCTGGGTCGCGAGCGATTGAGAGCCTGCCAGTGTCCAGTACTCCCCGGCGGCGCCCCACTGTCGATCGAGCCGAACGAACTGCAGCGGCGCAATGAGGGCTCTGAATCGAGATTCGAACTCCAACCAAGATTTCACCTGGGATTCCCGCCTTTTTTCTCAGCTAACTACCAATTGGATGTGGACGACAAGGGGACAAATCGTGGCGAATACGCGAGATAGTCTGCTGGCGTTGCCGACCGACCCCTGATTTGCTTGGCGAAAGTGACATGCGGTTCGATGTAACCCCCGGTGGTCGATCCTACTCCCGCCCGCGGCCTGCTCGCCACCACCCGCGACCTGATGCGGGCGCGGCACATGAGTCTGCGCACCGAGAAGGCCTACCTTCACTGGATTCGCCGCTATGTCGAGTTCCACGGCCGTCGCCCGCCGAGGGATCTCGGGGCAGTCGCCGTCGAGGCCTTCCTGACCGACCTCGCCACGCGGCTGCACGTCGCCGCCGCCACCCAGAACCAGGCGTTGGCGGCCCTCCTGTTTCTCTACCGGCAGGTCCTGGCGGTCGATCTGCCCTGGCTCGAGAACATCGTGCGGGCGTCAAAACCGCGCCACCTGCCCGTCGTGCTGTCGCGCGACGAAGTCCGCCGCGTTCTCGCCGAGCTGCGCGGCACACCCTGGCTCGTTGCGAGCCTGCTGTACGGCGGCGGCTTGCGGCTCGGCGAGGGGCTGGCGCTGCGCGTGAAGGACATCGATTTCGAACGTGGCGAGTTGGTCGTGCGCGATGGCAAGGGCCGCAAGGACCGCGTCACCACGCTGCCGGTGACCCTCAAGGAGGCGCTGCTGGGCCACTTCGCGCGCTTGCGCGCGTGGTTCGAGAATGAGCGCCGCTGCTCGAGGCCCGGGGTATCTGTACCGTTTGCTCTTGCCGGCAAGTACCCGGCCGCATCGACGAGTTGGGCGTGGCAGTTCGTCTTTCCAGCCACGACACTCTGCAAGGACCCGTACTCGGGGAAGCGGGTACGCCACCACGCGCATCCGAGCTCCATCCAGGGCGCGGTGGCACTCGCGGTACGCAAGGCGGGCCTACTGAAGCCCGCGAGCTGCCACACCTTCCGCCATTGCTTCGCGACGCATCTGCTCGATTCCGGGTACGACATCCGCACCGTGCAGGAGCTGCTGGGTCACAGTGACGTCAAGACGACCATGATCTACACGCACGTGCTGAACCGGGGCGGCCGCGGCGTGACAAGTCCACTCGATCGCACCTGACCCTCAGGAGCCGAGTTCAGACAGGTACTCGGCAAGTCCGTCGATGTCGTCGACGTCGAGCCGCGCAAGCCGCTCGATGTGGTCACTCGGAAAGTTTGGCCGCCGGCCATCGACGGCATCATGCAACTGGCGGCGCAGGTACATGTACTGCTGCCCGGCAAGCCGCGGCACGACCCGCGCGTCGCTGCCTTCCGCGCGCGCGCCGTGGCAGGAGGCGCAGGCCTCGGCAAATACGCGTGCCCCGCGCGCGCTGATCTCCGTCTCGCCACCCGGCCCGCCGCCCGCGGGCGCCATGCGCATGCCTGCGATGTAGTCCGCAACAGCCTCGATCTGCGTGTCCGTACGGAATCGGTGGTCCTGCAGGAGGCTCTCCATCCGCGCGTCCCAGCGTTCGCCCTCGCGATAGTCGCGCAATTGCTTGATGATCACCGAGCGATGCTGGCCGGCGAGCGCAGGCACCTGTCCGTTCAGGGTGCCCTGCCCGGTGACGCCGTGGCAGCCGGCGCATTCCGCATAGATCCTTGCGCCCTCGGGCGAGTCGGCCGCCGCCGCGATCGCCGAACCCGGCGGTGCACTTTCACCGGGTGTGCCATGGTTGATGCAGGCTGGCAGCAATGTCGCCGCGACAAGGGTGAGGACCGGGGCAGCCAACGTTGACTTCTGCATGGGCGTTTCTCGGGGTCGTGGAACTTGCTGGGCCTGCTTGGATTCGAACCAAGGACCAAGGGATTATGAGTCCCCTGCACTAACCGCTGTGCTACAGGCCCGCCGGTGTGCGTCTATTGTAGCCTCGAGTAGGCATCAATACGGTGTCCGCTTCGCGGTGGCCGGCGCTAGCATGGGCGCTTTCGAGGAGACTTCGATGACCGATACGACTGCGCCCCGTCCTGCCTACCTGCTTGTCCAGGGCATCGTCACCGACCCCGAGGGATTCAAGGCGTACAACGCGGCGCTGCCGCCGATCTACCAGAAGTTCGGCGGCCGGCATGTGAGCCTCACTCCCGGCGTGAAGGTCGAGGTGATCGAGGGCGCGGCCGAAGGGCGCAGTATCGTGATCTCGAGGTTTCCATCGAAGGAGGCTGCGCTCGCCTTCTGGCACTCGCCCGAGTACACCGCCGCCAAGGCGCTGCGCGCGGGCAAAGGGACATTCTTTGTCACGGTGCTCGAGGGCCTCCCGGGTACCTGAAGGCCTGTGCACCGGGCGGCGCCTCGGCCGCCGTGCTGCGCACCGGCCAGGTGAGCGCGGCAACCAGCATCAGCGCCGCGGCGACGCCCAGCGCCAGCGCTCCCGCGCGACTGGCAGCGAACCAGAACAGCATCACGGTGCCCAGCATCGGCATCAGCGCCAGCACCGTGACGATCTGGCGCGAGATGCCGTGCGGGTGGGCCGCCGCGTAGAGCAGCACCGCAGCGAGCAATCCGAGCTGCGCGCAATGCGCGAGCCACATCGCGCGCGCGGTGGCGCCGAGCGCGGTCGAAACGGCGAGATACTGCACGAGGAAATAGGCCGCGACCCCGCCGATGACCAGGGCCGCGCCGACCATGCACCATCTGAATACCTGTCGCGAGATCAAGCGCGCCTCCCGCGCACGAAGCGCGCGATCGAGGCCGCGGCGCCCCACAGCGCGAACGCCAGCGCCAGTACGGCCCCGGCGATGACCGTGGTGGTCTTGGCGTACTTGGCGGCCAGCGCGAGGTAGGCAACCCCCGTGTGCAGCGGCGGATAGCGCCCGACCACCCAGGCGTTCGCGACATTCTCGATCCAGTCGAAGACGCAGCCGATGAACAGCCACGGCAGGTGGCGCTGCCAGCCGCCGGCGGCGTAGAGCGCCGGCCGCGCGCGGCGCAGGCCCCAGACGAGCAGCGCGGCCCAGAAGAGCGAGGAGAGGAACGGGAAGAGGAAGTCGGTCGAGGAGAATGCGCTGTAGAGGCGCACCGCCTCGGGCGTGTAGTGCGTGAGCTGCAACGCGATGTCGTCGATGCCGAGGCTCGATTGCATGTCGAAGGCCTCGAATCCGGTGACCACCTGGAGCTTGCCGCTGAGCGCCGTCAACTGGCGCATCATCCAGACCATGATCGCGGCGAGCAATGCGATCGCCCACCAGCGGCGCGACAGCCCATCAGCGAGCCGGACCAGGGTTCCCATGCTCCTAGCATGCCCCATCCGCGGCGTTTCGTCGCGCGGCACGGGCGGCTCGTCGCGCCGGGCGTTCGCCCGGGCTCGCGGGCGGGCATCATGGCGCGCATCCAGTTCATCGGGACGTTTCCATGCGCACCGCCACGCTCATCATTGCATCGATCCTCGCCGCTTCCGCCGCGACCGCCGCCGACGTGGCGCCCGACTCCGTCTACGCACGCGCGGTCGCCGATCCCGGCCGCTCCGCGAAGGACCGCGAGCGCGACGCACGCGAGAAACCCGCCGACGTGATGGCGCTCGCCGGCTTCAAGCCCGGCATGAAGGTGGCCGACATCTTCGCGGGCGGTGGTTATTACTCCGAGCTCGTCAGCGACGTCGTGGGTCCGGCGGGCAGTGTGCTGTTGCTCAACAACACCGCGTACCAGCAGTTTGCGCGCGAGCAGCTGAAGGAGCGGCTGAAGGACGGGCGGCTCGCGAACGTCAAGGAAATGCTCGTGGAAAGCTGCAACCTGCGGCTCGGCCAGGGCGACCTGGACGGCGCGATGATCGTGATGTCGTACCACGATCTCTATCACGTCGACGAGCAGGGCGGCTGGGCCCCGATCAACGCCGGCAATTTCCTCGACCAGATCCACGCGGCACTGAAGCCGGGCGGCGTGTTCCTGATCGTCGATCACGCCGCCAAGGGCGGCACCGGCAAGGATGCGGCGCAGGACCTGCATCGCATCGATGAGTCATTTGCGAAGCGGGACATCGAGAGCCACGGCTTCCGGCTGGAGAGGTCCTGGGACGGATTGCGCAACGACGCCGACGAGCACACGAAGCTGGTGTTCGACCCTTCGATCCGCGGCCGGACCGACCGCTTCGTGCACGTCTATCGCCGCATCTGACGGCACTGGCGCCGCCGCATCAGCGCCGCCGCGTCAGCGGCGGCGCTTCACGCCGCGCGTCGGCTCCGCCTCGAGCGGGTTCTCCGGCCAGTAGTGTTTCGGGTAGCGGCCGCGCAGATCCTTGCGCACCTCGACATAGCCGCTCCTCCAGAAGCTCGCGAGGTCGCGCGTCACCTGCACCGGCCGGCGCGCGGGCGAGAGCAGCGTGAAGGTCACCGGCACGGTGTCGGCGCCGACGCGCGGAGTGGTCGCGAGCCCGAACACTTCCTGCAGTCGCACCGCCACGGACGGCGCGGCCGGGTCGGTGTAGTCGACCGGCAACTGCGATCCGGTGGGCATCGTGAGCTGCGCCGGTGCGAGCCGGGCGAGCAACTGGCGCTGCGCATGCGACAGCTGCGCCCCGAGGATTTCCGCCAGCGAGAGCCGCGCGAGTTGCGTGCGGCGCGTGAGGCCGCCGAGCCAGGGCGCAAGCCAGTGTTCGAGTGACGCGCCGAGCGCGGCGTCGGAGAGGTCCGGCAAGTCGCCAGCCGCGCGCGCGCCAAGGGCGCGCACGAAGGCCACGCGACGCTGCAGGTCGCGCGCGGCCTCGCTCCACGGCAAGGCGGCGAGACCGAGGGAGGCGATGCCCGCCATCAGCGCCGCCAGTGTCGCGCCCTCCGGCGGGTCGCGCAGCGGCCGGTCCTCGAGCACGAGGGCATGGAAGCGGCGGATGCGCCGCGCCACCACCGCCTCGGTGCGCGCATCCCAGTGCACCTCGTCGCGCGTTTCGATGTCGCCCGCGAACTGCGCTTCGATCGCCGCGAGCGACAGCGGTGCCGCAAGCCGGATGCGTGCATCCCGCTCACTGTCGTCGATCGCGGCGATCGCGATGAAGGGTCCCGCCGCCGTATCGGCGCGCGGGAAGAGCGCGCCGCGGCCATTTGACAGCGCATAGCGATAGTTGCCTGCGCCGCGGCGTCGCCCGAGCCGGTCGGGGTAGGCGAGCGCGAGCAGGGCCCCCGGCTCGATGTCGGGCGCTTCATTGCCGCCGCCTGCGCCGGCCAGCTGCGCGCGCAATTGCTGCGAGGCGCGTCGCACTCGTTCGAGCACGCCACGGTCGAGGTCCGCGGCCCCACCCCGGCCCCGCACGACTTCGAGCCGCGTGCGCAGGTCCGCGTCGCGCTCCGGGCCGCGCAGCAGGTCCCGCTCGCCGAGGATCGCGGCGATGTCCGCAGCGAGCGCCCCGGCGCCGAGGTCGCGCGCGCGCAGCAGCAGGTGCGCGAGGCGCGGATGCACCGGCAACCCCGCCATCGCACGGCCATGCGGCGTGATGCGCTGCGCGCCATCGAGCGCACCGAGCCACTGCAGGAGGTCGCGCGCGCTCGCGAGCTGCGCGGCGGGCGGCGGGTCGAGCCAGGCGAGGCGGCCCGCATCCAGTGTGCCCCACGCTGCAAGTTCGAGCGCGAGCGGCGCGAGGTCGGCCTCGGTGATTTCCGCCGGCGTGTGCGCTGCGAGGCTGCGCTGTGCGCCCTCGCCCCACAGCCGGTAGCACACGCCGGGCCCCGTGCGCCCCGCGCGGCCCTGGCGCTGGTCGGCCGACGCACGCGAGATGCGCCGGGTCTCGAGGCGTCCCATGCCGCTCGCCGGATCGAACGCGGCGCGGCGCACGAGGCCGCTATCGACGACCACCCGCACGCCGGGAATCGTGAGGCTCGTTTCCGCGATGTTGGTCGCGAGCACGACGCGACGCCGCCCTGCCCCCGCGGGCTCGAGCGCGGCGAGCTGCGCGTCGCCTGCCAGCTCTCCGTAGAGCGCCCGGAGGTCGATCCCGCCCGCCAGGTCCGATGCTTCGAGGATGGCCGCGACGCGGCGGATCTCGCCGGCGCCGGGGAGGAAGGCGAGCACGTCGCCCGGTTCCTCGCGCAGCGCGCGCAATACCGCCACCGCCACGAGCCGTTCCACCGACTCCGCCGCGCCGGGCAGCACCGGCATCCCGCGACCGAGATAGCGCGTCTCGACCGGGAACACGCGGCCCGCCGTAGTGACCACGGGTGCATCGCCGAGCAGCTTCGCGACGGCCTCACCGTCGAGCGTTGCGGACATCACGAGCACGCGCAGGTCCGGCCGCAGCGCGGCGCGCGCCTCGAGCGTGAGCGCGAGCCCGAGGTCCGCATGGAGGCTGCGTTCGTGGAATTCGTCGAACAGCACTGCCGCGACGCCGGCGAGCGCCGGATCGTCCTGCAGGATGCGGGTGAGCACCCCTTCGGTGATGACCTCGATGCGCGTCGCGCGCGACACTTTGGACTCGAGGCGCATGCGATAGCCGACCCGCTCCCCCACCCGCTCGCCGAGTGTCTGCGCCATGCGCGTCGCGACCGCGCGCGCCGCGAGCCGCCGCGGCTCGAGCACGAGGAGCCTGCGCCCTTCAACCCAGGGCTCCCCGAGCAGCGCGAGCGGCACGAGGGTGCTCTTGCCCGCGCCCGGCGGCGCCTGGAGCACCGCCGCGTGCCCTGCGCGCAGCGCGCTGCGCAGCTGCGGCAACGCGGCGGTGATCGGGAGGTCGGCGGACATGCGGACAGCTTACGCGAGGGCCCGCGACTTGCGCTTCCGGCACCAGGCCCTAAGCTGCAGGTCCTGGGCCTTTCGCCCGCCGGAGTCTCACATGCGCCTCGGTGGCAGTCGTCGCAGCAGCAATGTCGAGGATTACCGCAGCAGCCCGGGCGGCGGTCGTCCCGGCCTCAAGTTCGGCCTCGGGACGGTCGTGGTCCTCGTGGCCGGCTACTTCCTCGGCATCAATCCGCTGACGATGCTCGGCATCATGAACGACATGCAGGGCACGAGCGCGACCTCGGAGCCTGCCCCGGGGGGCGCACCGACCGACCAGGCCTCCGATCTCGTGCGCGCGGTACTTGGCGAGACCGAGGACACCTGGGGCGCGATTTTCCAGGCCGCCGGCCGGCAATATCCGCCGCCGACCCTGGCGCTGTTTCGCGGCGGCATCCAGTCGGCCTGCGGTTCCGCAAGTTCCGCTTCCGGGCCCTTCTATTGCCCGGGCGACCAGAAGGTCTACATCGACCTCGCCTTCTACGACGAACTGGCGGGCCAGTTCGCGGCGCCCGGTGATTTTGCGCAGGCCTATGTGCTTGCGCACGAGGTCGGGCA